>CBJNAR010000477.1:0-4133 GCA_966434075.1 uncultured bacterium | reverse complement strand
GGCATGGTGATCAGGGCCGGGTTGAAGCCCGCGCGCCGCAACATGGCCTGCGCCGTCGCCGCGTGCAGCGGGCCGACATGGCTGTCGGTCGCCACGGCAACCTGCTTGCCGCTGTTAATGCCATCGACCAACTCTACCCCATCGCGCAGCAATCCGGTTCCGATGCTAATGGGATATGTGCCTTCGGGTGTCCGCACGACGATGTTGCGACTCACGGCGTGTCTCGCTCCTTCACTTGCCCTGTGTAGACGGCCAGCACTCGCTCGGCCACCGCGTCCACATCGAGATCAGTGGTATCCACCTGCAACGGGATAGCGGCATACGCGGCGGCGCGCGCGGCCAGCAGCCGGGTCACGGCGGCCTCCGGTTCATCGCCGAGCATGGGCCGCTTGGCGTGGCCCTCGGCCAGCAGCCGGTCCGTGATCGTGGCCGGGTCGGCAGTCAGGCAGACGACGATGCCGCGGGCGTGCAGCGCGTCCCGGTTGGCGGGCGGCACCACCACGCCGCCGCCGGTCGCCACGACCAGCCCCGCGCCCGGCGGCAGGCTGCGGCAGAGATCGGCTTCGGCGGCGCGGAACGCCGCCTCCCCTTCCTCGGCGAAGATGCGCGCTACCGGGCGGCCAAACCGCGCTTCCAGCGCGGTGTCGAAGTCGAGGAACTCCCGCCCCAGCCGCGCGGCCACCCGGCGCCCCACGCTGCTCTTGCCCGTGCCCATGAACCCGACCAGGATCAGGTTCGTGTTGCCGCCCGCCGCCGTCATGCGCGGCCCCAGGGTTGATCAACGGTAAGCATCATGCGTCCCGCGGCACCAGTGTCATGCGCACGCCGTACTTGGGCGAGAGCGTGATGGCCGAATGGGGTACCACCGGGTGGCCGGGCACCAGGCGCAGCCGGTAGCGCTGCGCTACCGTCGCCAGCACCAGCAGCGCTTCCTGCATGGCGAAGTTGTGCCCGATGCAAGCCCGCGGCCCCGCGCCGAACGGCAGATAGGCCCCTGCCGGGCGCGCGGCCACCCGCTCTGCGGTGAAGCGCGTGGGGTCGAACCGCTCCGGGTCGTCCCAGAAGGCCGGGTGGCGGTGGGCCAGGTAGGGCGCGGGAAACATCATCGATCCGGCGGGGATATGGTAGCCGCCGATTTCGTCGTCGCCGAGGGTGCCGCGCGGGATGGCCCAGACCGGCGGGTACAGGCGCATCGTCTCCTCGATCACCATGCGCGTGTACGTGAGCTTAGGCAGATCGGCCACCGCGGGTGGGCGCCCGTTCAGCGTGGCGAGTTCGGTGTGCAGCGCTTCTTCCACCGCCGGGTGCTGGGCCAGTAGATACCAGGCCCAGGTCAGCGTCTGGGCGATGGTCTCGTGCCCGGCGAAGAAGATGGTCATCACCTCGTCGCGCACCTGCCGCGGACTCATGCCCGCGCCGCCGTGTTCGGCATCCCGCGCCGCCAGCAGTTTGTCCAGCAGATCGTCGTGGCGGGGGCCACCCTTCGCGCGGTCGGCCATGATGCCGTAGATGCGCGTGTCCAGGGTGCGGACGGCGCGCACCAGGCGCCGGTTGGCGGGCGTGGGCACGCGCAGGGGGATGTCCACCGCCGCCGTGATGCGCGCGCCGACCAGGGGCACCGCCGTGGTGAACGCCTCGACCAGTTCCCGCGCCTCCGCGTCCAGGTCCAGGCTGAACATGGTCCGCCCGATGATGTTGAAGGCCAGGCTCAGCATCTCGACGTTGATGTCCAGCACCGCCCCGCGCGCGCCGATCCGCCCCCAGCGCGCCAGCATGGCCGCGACCGATTCTGCGATGGCCCCGGCGTACTGGGGCACTGTCTTGGGCGTGAAGGCGGGCTGGATCAGGCGGCGCTGGCGCTGCCAGGACTCACCCTCGTTGGTCAGCAGGCCCAGGCCGGTGAGCAGCTTGAGCGGCTCATAGCCCCGCCCGCGGCTGTAGTTCTGCCGGTTGTCGATCAGCACGTGGCGGATATAGTCGGGGTGGGCCACTGTGTGGGCGGTGTAGGGACCGAGTTGCAGCCGCACGATGTCGCCGTATTGCCGCCAGTTGTCGAGGTTATATTGGAGTTGGCCCTTGCGTTGCAGGGCGACGAAATTGCCCAGCAACGGCAGCCCCGGCGGCCGGGGCGCGGCCCGGCGGGGCGATCCCGCGGCGGTGCGCGGCAGCGGCGTCATGGCGCCCATACGACCCTATCCTCTCTCCCCCCGGTGCCCGGCGCTTTCGATCAAAGAGACGGCAGGGAAGACCGAATCATGATCCCGCCTGCCATCCCATTCTAGCAAGGAGCACGCGAATCCGTCAACCGGCCCCGGCGCCCTCCGCAGCCGCGGGTTCCGGGTCGAAGTGGGGATACGCGGGCAGCGGCCAGCGCTCCAGCATCTCGGCCAGGCTGTCGCCGCCCAGCTTTTCGTGCAGCACCTCGGCCAGCACCCAGGCCACCATCGCCTCGCCCACGACGCCCGCCGCGGGCACGGCGCAGAAATCCGAGCGCTGGTAGGTGGTCGGCGTCTCCTCGCCCGTCGCCATATCGACGGTGGTCAACGGCTTGATCGTGGTCGAGATCGGCTTCATCGCCGCGCGCACGATGAGCGGCAGCCCCGTGGTGACGCCGCCCTCCAGGCCGCCCGAGCGGTTGGTGCGCCGGTAGGGGCCGTCCGGTCCGGCGTAGATCTGGTCGTGGACCTCGCGCCCGGTGTGCATGCTGTTCTCGAAGGCCGGGCCGATCTCCACGCCCTTGATCGCCTGGATGCTCATCACCGCGCCCGCCAGCCGGCCGTCCAGCTTGCGGTCGTAATGCACATAGCTGCCCAGGCCCACCGGCAACCCCGTGGCCCAGACGGTGAACACGCCGCCGATGGTGTCGCCGGTGCGGCGGGCGTTGTCCACCAGGCCGCGCATCGCCTCGGTCGCCACCGGGTCGGGGCAGCGCAAGTCCGAGGCTTCGGTGGCCTCGCTCAGGCTCGCCGGGTCGCCTTCGGGGATGGTCGCCGTGACGTTGCCAATGGAGTTGACGTAGCTCCCGACCTGGATGCCGAACTGGGCCAGCAGGGCGCGCGCCACCGCCCCCGCGGCCACACGCGCCGCCGTCTCACGGGCGCTGCTGCGCTCCAGCGCCAGCCGCATGTCGGGCAGGCGGTACTTCGTCGCGCCGACGAGGTCGGCGTGGCCGGGGCGCGGCGCCGTCAGGCGCGGCTGAGCGCGCTTCTGCTGGTTGGCGTAGTCGCGGTTCTCGATGCGGAAGACAATCGGCCCGCCGGTGGTCACGCCGTTATGCACGCCGCCCAGCACCTCGACGGCGTCCTTCTCGATGCGCATGCGCCCGCCGCGCCCGTAGCCGCCCTGGCGGCGCACGAGGTCGGCATTAATGGCATCTTCCGGCAGCGGTAGCCCGGCGGGCATGCCCTCGATGATCACGGTCAGGGCGGGGCCATGGGACTCGCCGCCCGTCAGGAAACGATGTAGCACGTTATACTTCCCTCGATTCATTAGTTAGTCACCTGAGATCCGTCATTCTGAGCGCAGCGAAGAATCTCCGTCTTGTACCCGCACGAGACGAGACTCTTCGCTGCGCTCAGAGTGACAAGGGCCGAGACTCTTCGCTGCGCTCAGAGTGACAAGGGCCGGGCCGGTCTATGTAGAAAGACGAGACTCTTCGCTCCGCTCAGAGTGACAAAGGCCGGGCTAGTCGGTGTGCTGGGCGGCCAGCGCCTGCTCCGCCGCCGCGCGCATGATCGCCACCGGGGCGGGATAGCCGGTCCAGAGCGTGAAAGCCGCCGCGCCCTGCCCCACCAGCATGCCCAGCCCCCCGGCGGTGCGGCAGCCGGCCGCCCCGGCGCGGGCCAGCAGCCGGGTCTGCGCCGGGCGGTAGACCAGGTCATAGACAAACAGATCGGCGGCCAGCGGCACGTCCGGCGGCAGCGGGTCGTCCGCGGTGCGCGGCCACATGCCGAGCGGCGTGCAGTTGACCAGCATCCGCGCCCCGGCCAGCCACCCCGCGACGAGCGGCGGCTCCAGCGCCGCCGGGATGATCCCCCCGCCCGCGGGCAGCGAGTCGCGCAACTGCGCGGCCTGGACCGCCCGCCGCGCCACCACGACCACCTCCCAGCCCTGCTGCACGAGCGCCCAGACGA
>CBJNAR010000476.1:0-4136 GCA_966434075.1 uncultured bacterium | reverse complement strand
TCGCGGTCTTGCAGCAGGTGGAGGCCGGGCGCATCGACCTCGACGCGCCGGTGACGCGCTACCTGCCCTGGTTCAGCGTGCAGTCGGTCTATGAGCCGATCACCATCCACCACCTGCTGAGCCACACAGCGGGCCTTATCGCGGGCACCGAGTTCGCCACGGCGGGACCGGCTGAAGTCTGGGCCTTGCGCGATACCTGGACCGGCTTCGCGCCCGGCGCCCATTACCATTACTCGGACGTGGGCTACAAGATCCTGGGCCTGGTGCTGGAGCAGGTGCTGGGCCGGCCCTACGGCGACATTATCGCCGGGCAGATCCTCGTGCCGCTGGGCATGGGCGATACCGAGCCCGTGTTGACCCACGCGCTGCGCCCCCGGCTGGCGACGGGCTACGCGTCGCTGTACGACGACCGCCCGATGCAGCGCACTCACCCGCTGGTCCCCGCCGCCTGGGTCGAGACCGACACCGCCGACGGGTCCCTGGCCTCCACGGTGGGCGATATGGCCGCGTTCCTGCGCATGCTCATCGGGCGAGGCGCAGCGCCGCAAGGGCGCATCCTGTCGCCGGCAAGCTTTGATCGGCTCACCCGCCCGGTGATCGAGATGGCGGACGGGCTGTTCTACGGCTACGGCATCATCTCCAGCCGGACGGCGGGCTTTCTGCGGCTGCAACACGGCGGCGATATGCCGGGCTATGAGTCGTCATGGCGCATCGACGCCGACAACGGCCTGGGCGTGACCGTGTTGATGAACGGGACGGTGAGCGCGGGCGTCGCCGACTTTGCGCTCAAGCGGCTGCGCGCCGCCTATGCCGGGCAAGCCTGGCCGCCCGACCCGCCGCTGCCCGATCCCTCCCAGGTGGCGGACGCCGCCGAGTACGCGGGTGTATACCGGCTGGACGACCGCACCCTGACGCTGCGTGCTGCCGGCGAATCGCTAACCCTTGAGCAGGACGGCACGCGCGTGCCGTTAGAACAGGAAGATGGCGACTGGTTCCATGCGGACCACCCGGATTGGGACCGCTTCCCGCTGACGTTTGCGCGGGAAGGAGCCACCGTCGTCGCGGCGATCTGGGGCGGCGATTATTACCGGCGCGAGGGGCACCCCGCCCCGCCCGTGCCTGCGCCGCCTGCCGCCTGGACGGCGTATCCGGGCCATTACCGGTCGCATAACCCCTGGCGGTCGAACTTTCGGGTGGTGCTGCGCCAGGGCGCGCTGCGGCTGATCGACCCATCCGGCGATGAAGAGCCGCTGACGGAACTGGCCGACGGGCTGTTCCGGGTGGGCGAGGCCGGGTACTCGCCGGAACGGCTGCGCTTCGACGCGATTGTCGAGGGCCAGGCGTTGCGGGCCAACTACTCGGGCTGCGATTACTACCGCTTCTTCACACCATAGCGGTTCCAGGCCGGCAATTCTGTGGAGCGGCAAGGCCGGTTTGAAACCGGCCCCTGCAGCGCGCCGGGGACAGGCCGGTTTGAAACCGGCCCCTACAGCGCAAATTATCGGGGTGGGGGACTACTGGCCGAGGCCGGCTTTGGCGATGGCGCGCATCGTGGCGGCCAGGGCCAGCACCTTGCGCCCCATGGGACTGGCGGCGAAGGCCGGGTCGGTGCTGATGAAGCGGTAGATGCCCGAGCTTTCCTTGCGCAGCACGATCGGCGCCGGGTCGCCCCGCGCGAATAACCGCTGCATGGCGGCCAGCCAATCGACGACGGCGGGCAGCGCCGGATGCGCGCCGGGCAGTTGTGCCGCCACTTGCGCCTCCACGAGCAGGTCGCTCAGATCCGTCCGCAGGTCCGCCAGATCCCTCACCGGACTCCCTCCCCAGGCCTTGGGCGTTATTATACCCGGCGAATCCCCGGATCGACGGCACGCCATACGGCGCGGGGTCTACGGCTGCGGGGCATTCGGGGGCGGGGGCGTGTCGCCGCGCTCAGCCTGCTGGAGATCGGTGGGTTCGGCCTCCGCCAGGCGCGCCGCGTCCTCGCGCAGCATTTGCGCTTCCTCGGCCTCGCGCCTTGCCACCTGTTCTTCGCTGACCGGGGACCACGGCGTCCGCACGGGCGGCCCTGAGTCTAGAATCTCGTGCACAATCTCTCGCACATCTTCTTTTTTATCGCTCATTCCAGGCTTCCCCTCTACTGGTGCATGTCTTCCGGCGCCGTGACCCGCGATGCGGGACCGGACGCCATATAGCGCTATGGGAGCAAGCAATGTGCCAGAAATATGCGCCCGGCGAATTGCGCGATTCTCCGCGCTAGCTCTTGACAGTGGCGGGAAACGGTGATAGAATAAACTCTGAAGGATTTAAATCTATTGGAGTTAAATTGGTGGGAGATAGTAGCTTGAGCGATATGACGGCGCCGGTCCCGGACCTGCAACCCAACGCGGTGATCGCGGTGGACGTGGCGCTGTTCACGGTGCGGGCGGCGGCGCGGATCGAGGACGCCTGGCAGGTGCTGCTGGTGCAGACGACCGACCCGGCGTTTGACCGCAAGTGGGCGCTGCCGGGCGTGCTGGTGCGCGGTGACGAGACGTTCGACGCCGCCGCCCGCCGCGCCCTGCGCACCAAGGCCGGGCTGGACGCCGCCCACTGGTATCTCGACCAACTGGGCACCTTCGGCGATCCGGGGCGCGATACGCGGGGCCGCGTGGTGTCGGTCGCGCACATGGCCCTGGAGCGCAGCGACGAACTGACGCTGGTGCCGGGCGGCGGCGTCTTGCGCGCCGAGTGGGTACCCGTGCGCCAGTTGCCGCTCGACTCGCTCGCCTTCGATCACGCGGCCATCTTGCGGGTGGGCATCAACCGCATCAAATCCAAACTCCGCTATTCCTGGCTGGCCTTTCAGCTTTTGCCGGAGCAGTTCACCCTCTCGGAGCTACGGGCCGTCTACGCGGCCATCCTCGACCCGGCGATCCTGCGCCTGAACACGAGCAATTTCAAGAAGGCGTTCGCCGCGCTGTTCGCGTCCGGCGCGCTGGCCCCGGTAGGGCAGCGACGGGCCGAGGCGGGGCGGGTGGGCCGGCCGGGCGAACTATACGCATTCAACGGGCCGCTGGCCGGGACCTGGGAGCGCGAGCTGCCCTGGCATGAAAGGAGCACGCCGGATGGATCTTCGTGCTGATATGGATCTGGTCGTCGTCGGGTCGGGGGTGGCCGGGCTGAGCGCCGCCCTGGAGGCGGCGGACCGCGGGGCGCGGGTGCGCCTGGTGACGGCGGGGCCGCCGCTGTCGGGGTCGAGCCGCTGGGCACAGGGCGGCATTGCCGCCGCGATTGGCCGGGGCGACCGGCCCGCCTTGCACGCCGCCGATACCCTCGCCGTGGGCGCCGGTATGAACGACCGGCGCGCGGTGCAGGTGCTGGTGCGCCAGGGCCGCCGCGCCGTGACCGATTTGCTGACCAGCGGCGTGCCCTTCGACCAGGGCCCCGACGGGCCGGACCTGGGCCTCGAAGCCGGGCATCATCACCGGCGCATCCTGCACGCGGGCGGCGGGGCCACCGGCGAGATGGTCTCGACGGCGCTGCTGGCCCGTGCGACTCGCCATCCCGGCATCGACCTGGTAGCCGAGACCCCCGTGGACGCGCTGCTGGTGGAAGCCGGGCGCGTGGCGGGCGTGCGCAGCGGCAGCGCGACCTTCCGCGGCGAGGCGGTGGTGCTGGCGACGGGCGGCTATGCCGGGCTGTGGGGCCGCTCGACCAACCCACCCGGCAACCGCGGCATCGGGCTGTACCTGGCCTGGCAGGCGGGCGCGACCCTGGCCGACCTGGAGTTCGTGCAGTTCCACCCCACGGCGCTGGTCCTGCCCGGCGCGCCCGCCTTCCTGCTGAGCGAGGCGTTGCGCGGCGAGGGCGCGCTGCTGGTGGACGGCGCCGGGCGCCCGGTCGTGGACCCGCTGCTGCCGCGCGACGTGGTGGCGCGGGCCATCGCCCGCCATCTGCAAGACGCCGGCCCGGTCTATTTGTCGCTGCGCCATCTCGACCCGGCGAAGGTGATCGACAGCTTCCCGACGATTGCCCGCCGCCTGCGCGAGTGGGACCTGGATCTGGCGCGCGACCTGCTGCCCGTCGCCCCCGCCGCGCACTACTGCATGGGCGGCGTGCGCACCGACACCGACGGGCGCACCGATGTGCCCGGC
>CBJNAR010000475.1:0-4151 GCA_966434075.1 uncultured bacterium | reverse complement strand
CCGGCAGCAACTCGTACGTCACATCGGCCAGGGGCAGATCCGTGGCGGGGTCGTGCAGGGCCGCGCCCAGGGCGAAGGCCCACCAGGGACGGGCCGGGTCGGCCTCTACCCGCAGGACGAGCGTGTTGGCTCCGGCGCGCAGCGACACCGGCACCGTGCGCCGGCCCATGTGCCAGGGCGGCGGGTGCATCGGCTCCGGCTCCGTGGGGGCGAGCGCCAGGGCCACTTCCGCACCGTTGACGAAGACGCGCACCGGGCCGCCCGCATGAAAGGCGACCACGGCCTCGCGCGCCGCGGGGCTGCTGATGCGCGTGGCGACGTAGGCGGCCAGCGGCTCGCCCGCCTCCAGTTGGGCGCGTACCGGCTCGGCCAGGAACACGCCGTAGGGCGCGGTCAGCGCGGGCACGGCGGCGGCCTCCTGCACGAAGGGCTGCCAGGGCAGAGCGTCCGTCAGCCGCCCGGCGGCGTCCACCACGGCATCCGGGGCGACGCGCTGTTGCTCGCGGTTGAACACCGTTGCTTGCCAGACCGGGATCGCCGGGAAGAGGGGCGCGCTGGCGTGGCGGGTGGGCCAGGTGGTGCCGCGCCACGTGATCGTCGCCTCAACCGTCCAGCGCAACGCGCGGGCCGGGCCGGTGAAAGCGAACGGCGCGTCGAGGATCAGCGGCCCCACGGCCTCGGCATAATCGGAGTGGTAGGTCGTGACCTCGGCCTGGTCGTACAGCGTCCAAGACAGGGCGAGGTGGTAGCCGCTGCCGTCCGCGGGCGCGGCCACGATCACGGTGCCGAGCGTGCGCGCCGCTTCCTCCGGCGTGATGTACTCGCGCACCTGGGCGAACGGCCCGCCCAGCCGGGCCACGGCATCGGCCCAGCCCGGCGTCTCGTCGGGTAAGTCCAGCACGACGTCGAGCAGCGCGGGGCCATTCGCTGCGGGGGCCGCGTCGCCCAGCAGCCGCGCCACGTCGGCGGCCACCACTGCCGCGTTATGCTGCGGCCCCAGGGCGCTCAGCGCGCCTGTGCTCTCCACCACGATGTCTAGCGGCGCGTGCTTGTCCTGCGCGGCCACGGCGACGGTGGTGCGCAGCGTGGCGGGGTCGTAGCTCCAGTTCTCGTGATCGACGCCGTTGACGTGGACCGTCGCGGGGGCACGGGTGCCTTCCAGGCGGATCTCGTAGGCGCGGGTGGGCGGCAGCGCGGGGCACTGGCCCTCCACCGGGTCGATGGTGATCTCGCAGCGCTGCCCGCCCTGGGTCTGCATCGCGATGGGCGTCCACTCGGCCTCGCCGCGCAGGTAGGCTTCGGTCGTGCCGTCGTCCTCGTAGAGCCGGAACTGGCCGTGCTCGCCGGGGAAGATGGTCAGGATGAGGCGGTCCTTCGGGATGGCGTCGGTCGTCGGGGCGGGCGGGGCGAGCGGCAGGATCGCCCCGGCGCGCAGCAGCATCGGCATGCGCCGTAGGTCGCCCACCAGGCGCACCCAGCGCGGCCCGGCGAACGTCTCGCCGGTCTGATAGTCGATCCACGTGCCGGGCGGCAGCCAGACATCGGCATGGGCCAGGCCGGTGGCCGGGTCGGCGGGGTGGACGATGGGCGCGGCGATCATGGCGTCGCCCAGGTAATACTGGTAGCGGGCCACGTAGGCCGAGTCGTCCTCCGGCGAGTCGTAGTACATGGGGCGGCAGAGGGCGATGCCGGCATCGCTGGCGACGCGGGCCATGGTGTAGAGGTAGGGCACTAGGGCGTAACGCCAGTGGAAAGCCGCCTGCGCCGCCTCGAACACCGGGCCGGGGAAGGCCCATGGCCGCCGCTCGGCCAGCGGGTCGTTGGTCGAATGCAAGCGCAGACACGGGCTGAGCGCGCCGAACTGCACCCAGCGCGCGTAGAGCTCGGGCGTGTCGGGTCCGAAGTGGCCGCCGATGTCGTGGCTCCACCAGCCGTAGCAGACGTTGCTTGCGGTGGCCGTAAAGTAGGGCAGGAATTGCAGCGCGGACCAGAGCGCGAACGTATCGCCGGAGAAGCCGATGTAGTAGCGGTGGTTGCCCAGCCCGCCCCAGCGGCTGTAGAGCATGGGCCGCAGCCCGCGGCGGCGCGAGTCGTTGAAGTGCAGGTGGTTGATCCAGCCCAGCGGATCCAGCCCCGGCAACTCCGACACCTCGCCCTGCTGCCAGTCCATCCACCAGAAATCGACGCCCTCCTCCTCCATCGGGTGGTGCAACAGCTCGAAATAGTGGCGCACGAATTGCGGATCGCTGATACGCATGGCCACCGGCGCACCCTGGCTCGGGTCCTGGCCCAGCCCGGCGGCGAAGCGCGGGTAGATCTCCTCGAACTGCTGCACGCCCTCGGCGGGGTGCAGGTTGAGCGTCACGCGCAGGCCGCGGTCGTGCACCCATTTGAGGAAGCCCGCCGGGTCGGGGAACAGTTCGCGGTTCCAGGTGTAGCCGGTCCAGGCGTGGGGCGTGTGCCAGTCCATGTCGATCACCAGCACGTCGAGCGGCAGATCGTGAGCGGCGAAGTCCTGCACCAGGGCTTGCAGATCGGCGGCGCTGTAGGCCCAGAAGCGCGACCACCACGCGCCCAGCACGAAGCGCGGGATCAGCGGCACGGCCCCGCCGAAGCGGGTATAGTCGGCCAGGGCGGCGCGATAGTCGTGCCCGTAGCCGAAGAAGTACCAGTCCTGCGTCTCGTGGGCGCGTGGCGGGCGCACCCAGCCGTCTGCCGGGTCGTAGAGCACGGCGCGGCTGTCGTCGAACAGCGTCCAGCCGTCGCGCGAGAGCAGGCCGGGGTCGAGCGCCACGGCGCCCGCCGCGCCGTCGAGAGTGCGCGTGGTGCCGCGCAGGTTGCCGGTGGCCGGGCGCCCCGGCCACCAGCTGCGCGTTGCCCCATTCATCTCGATAATGACGCGCAGGTTCTCGGCCGTGAATGGTCCGGCGCTGGGCGTGTAGCTCAGGGCGACGGGTCCTGTGTCGATCAGCAGTCCCCCGTTGATGTCGTGGACATCGAAGTCGGGCACCGGGCCATAACGGGTGGGGAAGGCGAAGGTGCCGCGGTCCTCGAAGGCGCCGGTGGCGCTCCATTCGAGCCGCAGCAGGCGCGGGGTCAGCACGGTAAAGCGCGCCTGCCCGCGCACTACGCAGGCGGCGGGGTCGGCGGCGGGCCGCCCGCGCATGCGCACGCGGTCCAGCACGGTCGTTTCGGGACGAGTGGTCATGATGCAGCGCCTCCTGGAGCCTCTGGCCGGATCGGTGCGGCAGCGACTCCGCCGGGCCGGGCGGGTCGCATGGCCGGATAGCCCGGCTCTATTATACAACGTGGGTGAGCGAGTGGTCAGGGGTCAGTGGTCAGTGGTCAGCCGTCAGCGGTCAGCGGTCAGCGGTCAGCGGTCAGCGGTCAGCGGTCAGCCGTCAGCAGCGATTGTCATTCTGAGCGGAGCGAAGAATCTCATCTCGTGCGGACCACGCCGAGACTCGGCGCTGCGCTCAGAGTGACAAGCGTTTTACTGACCACTGACCACTGACCACTCGTCACCTGACGACTGACCGCTGACGGCTCGTTTGCCGCTTTGGCCGCCGGTTCGGCCATACGATAGGAAGAGCGCGTGTTGCCGCCCCCGGACCCGCGGGAGCCGGACCGGCGGGTGGCAGACGCCGCCCCGCGGATGAGTTGGCACATGAAAGGAGTACCTGACGATGAGAATTGGTCTCGCGAGTGTCATGGTTGATGATCAAGAGAAGGCGCTGAAGTTTTACACCGAGGCGCTAGGCTTTGTGAAGAAGACCGATGTGCCCATGGGTCCCGATGCCCGCTGGCTCACCGTGGTCTCGCCCGAAGGCCCGGAAGGCATCGAACTGCTCCTGGAGCCGATGGGCCACCCGGCGGCCCCGGTCTTCCAGAAGGCCCTCTACGATGCGGGCATCCCCTACACCTCGTTCCTCACCGACGACATCGCGAAGGACGTGGCCCGCATGAAGGCGCACGGCGTCGTGTTCCGCGTCGAGCCGACCCAGATGGAATACGGCGGGACCGATGCCATGTTCGAGGACGGCTGCGGCAACCTGATCAACCTGCATCAAGTCTGATGGTCGCACGGGCCGGTTTCAAACCGGCCTCTACACCGCGACCGGGCCGGGCGCGGCCTGCACCCTGAGCAATCT
>CBJNAR010000474.1:0-4153 GCA_966434075.1 uncultured bacterium | reverse complement strand
AACAGGGCGCCCAGCGTGCCCGCGGCATCCTGGGCCGCCAGCCAGGCGGCAACCGCGCGCACCTGGGACTCGTCGCGGATAGGGATGGCGGGGTCCAGTGGCCCCGGCACGATGCCCGGCCAGATCTCGGCGTGGACGATGACCGGGCCATGGGGCCCCGTGGGCGCCGGGGTGAAGCCGGTCTCGAAGGGCCAGACCCGGCTGGCGGGCGCCAGGACCGGATCGGCGCGCAACGCGCGCACATAGGGAATCCCCAGCAGCGCCTGGCCGCCCACGCTGCCCTGCCCCAGCAGCTTCCACGCGGGCTGCGTCCCCGGCGCCCGCGTCTCCGTCCGGCGGATACGGGCCAGAGGGAGCCCCGGCCCCACCTCATAGGGATAGCCGGGGCTGGTCGGGACAAGGGTGGGCGCGCAAGCGGCAAGCGGGCAGCCCCAGAGCGGGCCGGGTCCCGGTGGGCCGCAGCGCGCGTTCAGCCGGGCGGCCACCGCGAAACGGTTGTTGGCGTTCGTCGCCTCGTCCACGATCAGCCCGGCCAGGGCGTCCCAGATGCGGCGCCAGGGCGGCGCGGGCGGCGGCAGACCGAGCGCCGCCGCGTACCCTGCCGGGTAGCCGTAGGGGAAATCAAATCCGACCAGCACCCGGCGCCCCGCCGCCAGGTGGGCCAGCAGGCGGGCGCGCACGTGGGCGATGCAGGCGTGGCGGGTGCGCCAGTAGGATGCACGGATGCGGAGGTTGGGTTCCTCCGCATCTATCGTAGCTTCGCCCACCCAGAGCGCGTCGCGGGTGGGCGCGGCGGGGCTGGGCCGGCTGCGGGCGCTCCAATCGACGGCCAGATAGGCGTCGAACAGCCGCCCGGTCCCGCGCCTCACTGAGTAGTCTGTCCTACGGTTTTTGTCACTCTGAGCGCAGCGAAGAGTCTCATCTTTTCGGCTCCGCGACGAAGATTCTTCGCTCCGCTCAGAATGACAATTTGCGTGTGGCACACTACTGGGTGACGATCAGGTAGCCGGGCCGCATCATGTTCATGCTGCAATTGATCTCGAACTGGCCGGTTTGTTGCGGCGTGAACTGGAACGCCGTGACCTGGCCGGGCGTGGCAATGCCATGCTCGCCCAGCCCGCGCAGCCCCACGAAGCGCCCGCAGCCCGGATCGCGCCCTTCCACGCTCAGGTTGAAGCGGACCGGCACGCCCTGCTTCACCTGGATCACGCTGGGCTTGTAGCTCATCGTCGTGCCGTTGACCACCAGATCCAGCGTCTGCACACCGTCGGGGCCGACCGGGGCCGTCACGGCCTGGGCCTGCAGTGCGCTCAGGGCCGGCCCGGCGGCGGCGGGCGCTGCGGCAAACGGGTTGCCGGTCAGCACGACGAACCCGGCGGCCACCAGGATGGGCGCCACGACCATGGCGATGCGCCAGTTGAACGCCGGGGCGGGTGCCTCTTCAGATACCCCTTTAAGGGCAGGCGCCGGGCCGCGGCGCGGGGCAGCAGCGGGACGCGCCTGGGGTCGCACGCCGGGGCGGGCCGGCGCAGGCGGCGGGTGGATCACTGTGGCGGGGGCCGCGGCGGCAGCGACGGGCGAACGCGAGACCGCGGGCATCGAACGGCGGGGCGGCGGGCAGCACTCGTCCAGCCCGGCGGCCAGGGTCAGTTCCCGGTCGTAGCGCGCCCGCGCTTCCGGGTTGGTCAGCGTGCCCAGGGCCGTTTGCGCCAGCGCCTTGGCCTCGGCATCCGCGCCCGCCACATAGGCCATGTACGCGGTCACGATGCGGTCGGTCGAGGCACGCACAGGGATGTCGAATAGCTCGTAGTAATTCACCGGGCCGTCCGCTGGCGTATCGCTCTCCGCGAACGCAGCCTCGTCCTCCGCCACTTCTCCGGCGCCGCGGGCGAACAGCGGGGCCAGGCGGTGCAGATCGGCGTACTGGGGCGCGCGCTGCTCGATGAGGACGACCAGGGCCACCATGCCCGCGAGATAGATGAGGCCGAGCAGCGCGCCGGTGGCGATCTGTGCCCACTCCGGCGCGGCAACCATCACGGCGAGCATGGCGCCCATCGAGCCGCCCATCAGCCCGCCCATAGCGCCGTCCATCACGCCCATCAGGCCGCCACCGAGGCCGTAATAGGCGCCCAGCGTCAGGCCCAGGCCGATGCCGATGACGTTGCCCCAGAACATGTTGCCCGTGGCCGCCGCCGCGGCATAACCGAGCACGAAGCCGTTGAGCATGCCCATAGTCATGCCGGCCATCATCCCAGTCATCTCCGTGCAGGCATCCCCGAACCGGCCTACATGCCGGCCCACCACCGCGCTAATGCCCAGCACCAGCAACAGGAATACGATCCAACCCATACGGTCTCCTCAGATTCTAGAGCGGCGACCGGGCCGCCGGTCCAGCTCGGGCTGCAACACTGCCACCGGACTCTATTTTACAAGACTCCGGCGCAGCAAGCTACTTACAGCTTTCTATAATGTATAGAGAATACCCAGGGCCGGTTGCAGCGCCGGTGAACAACGGTAGTCGTGGGGTAAACATCGCCGGTTGGCGGTGGGATCAAAAGCAGACCGGGCGCCGGCAGGGGCTCCGCAGTGCTTGATGCGCGATAGCGGCATGCCGGCTCGCATAGCGAGGGCCGGGTGCAAGGACAAAGACCCGGCCAAGAGCCGGTTGCAAGGTCGGCTTAATTATTTTAATTCGAGCTTTGAGATTTTCAACGAATCTGGCGAAATGCGTGAATTCGTTGGTCAAAGGTATTGACTTTCCTTGCAAGTCGTGTTAATATAATCAAGGAACGAATAAACATTCTTAAGCCGGTAGGCAAGCAGCCACCGGTTCCGCGAAGGAGGCGCATAATGGATATGGTCATCGCTAACTGGCGCATCAGCGTGCATCGCGCTCGCCGCACACAGGGATGGTTCGCTGCCCCGCGCGCCGCTCACCGGAGCCGGGTGGAGCGGATCGCCAACCGGGCCAAATGCATGCGCGAATACCAGCGCCGGCGCGAGCAGGTGCAAGATTGGTTCGTGCTGCACGGAGGTTTGTAAGCATGGGGCCCGAAAATGCCCTCTACCCGGTGCCGGGCACCTGCCCGGTCTGCGGCGATGAACTGGCCGTCACCCGGCTGCGCTGCCGGCGCTGCCATACGATGCTCGAAGGGCTGTTCAGCCTGGGCCGGTTTTATTACCTGACCCGCGAGCAGCAGCAGTTTATCGCTATTTTCGTCAAATGTCGCGGCAAAATCAAGGACGTGGAAGAAGAGCTGGGGATTTCGTATCCGACCGTGGTGGCCCGGCTCGATGAGGTGATCGACGCGCTGGGCTTCGGCCTGCAAGCGCCCGAACCCGCCCCGGCCCCGCAGGCCGTGACCCTCGCCGCCATGAGCAGCGAGCAGCGCCAACTGATCCTCGATGAGTTGAGCGCGGGCCGGCTGACCTCGGCGGAAGCGCTGGCGCTGTTGCAGGGCCAGGACATCCCCGCGCAGGGCCGCGAGGAAGACGCCGCCGGCACACCGATCAGCCGGTAGGCGCGGCGCGGCCACATGTTACGGGTATCACCCATCCACTATTCAGCAGACGCCGGCTGCGCCCGGCAGAGGAGCAAAACGATGAGCGAGGAACAATTACGCATCCTGAAAATGATCGAGGAGAAGAAGATCAGCGCGGAGGACGGCGCCAAGCTGTTGAACGCCCTGAACACGGCCCAGGCTGCCCGCGATCGCGCCGCCCAGGCGCAGGAAGCCGCGCGGGCTGAGCGCAACCGCTGGGACGCCGGGGGCTGGGGCTGGGGCAACCCCGGCCCGACACCGCCCACCCCGCCGACGGGGCCGCTCCCGCCCACCCCGCCGATGCCGCCGATGGACCCGTTCGCCTTCGCCTTTGGGCGCAGCGGGCGCAGCGGGCGAGACGAAGCCCGCGAACGCCGCCGGGGGCGCCGCGACACCGAGTCGCTGGAAAGCGAAATCCGGGAATCGACCGGTGGGGCCCGGTTCTTCCGCATCAAGGTGACGGACGCCGGCACCAATCACACGATGGTCAACGTGAACCTGCCCGTGGGCCTGGTCAATTTCGGCCTCAAGCTGGCGGGGCGCTACATTCCGGAGGAGTCGGGCATCGACTTCGAGGCCGTCACCGAGGCGATCCAGCAAGGGGCTGTCGG
>CBJNAR010000473.1:0-4164 GCA_966434075.1 uncultured bacterium | reverse complement strand
GGCGATCTCCTTGTTTTGCAGCCCCTGGGCCAGCAGGCGCAGCACTTCGCGCTCGCGGTCGGTGAGCGGGATCAGTTCGGGCGAGGCCGGCGCGGCGATGCGCTGGATCAGCTTGGCGGCGACCGCCGGTTGCAGCAGCGAGCCGCCCCCGGCCACCACGCGGATGGCGCTGAACAGTTCGTCGCGGGGCGCGCCCTTCAGCAGATAGCCGCGCGCCCCCGCCTGCACCGCAGCGATGATGCGCTCGTCGGTGTCGAAAGCCGTGAAGACCAGCGCGCGCACGCCCGGCGTGGTCGCTTGCATGGCGCGCAAGGCTTCCACGCCGTCGAGTTCGGGCATCTGCAGGTCGAGCAGTACCACGTCGGGCTGGAGATCGGCGACCAGGCGCACGGCTTCCGCGCCGTCGCCGGCCTGACCCACCACGTCGAAGTCGGGTTGGGTGTCGAGCACGGCGGCCAGCCCCTCGCGCACGATGGGGTGGTCGTCGGCCAGCACCAGGCGAATAGTCATGCGGGCTCCTGCAGGGGCACAATGGCGGTGATGCGCGTCCCGGCGCCGGGCGTGCTGGACACTTCCAGATGGCCGTCGAGCAGGTGCGCCCGTTCGCGCATGCCGGCAATGCCCATGCCGCCGGTGGCCGTGGGCCGCACGGCTTCGGGGTCGAAGCCACGACCGTTGTCTTCGATGGTCAGGCGCACCGTCTCGTCCAATTGCCGCAGGGTGATGGTGACGGCGGCGGGCCGGGCGTGCTTGGCGACGTTATTCAACGCCTCCTGGGCGATGCGGTAGAGACCGGTCTCGGCGGCGGCGGGCAGGCGCCCGATATGCGGATCGGCCAGGGTCTGCACGGGCAGGCTCGTCTCCGTAGTGAACTGGCCGGCCAGCAAGCGCAGCGCCTCGGGCAGGGTGCGCCCGGCCAGCGCCGAGGCCCGCAAATCGAGCACCGAGCGGCGGGCTTCGTCGAGGTTGGTGCGCGCCAGTTGCAGGGCCTTTTCGATGCGCTCCGGCACGGCGGCGGGCTTCGTCTCGGCCTGCGCCTGGGCGGCCTCCAGGTGCAAGGCGATGGCGGCCAGGCCCTGGGCCAGCGTATCGTGGATCTCGCGGGCCATGCGGTTGCGCTCCTCCAGCGCCGCCAGCGTCACCGCGCGCCGGCTCAGCCACACGCGGGCGATGGCCGTGCCCAGTTGGGCGCCCACCGCCGACAGGAGCAACAGGGTGTCGGGCGTGAAGGTGCCTTCGCCGGGGCTGGCTACGTTCAGGATGCCCAGCATCCGGCCCGCCGAACTGAGCGGCGCGCTGGCATGGACCTGCAATCCCTGGCGGTCGCCCTTCGCCCCGGCCAGCCGCGAGCAGCGCACGATATTCACCGCCGTCTGCAGTTTTCCCGACTTGAACAGGGTGTTGCAGTCGCACCCGCCGATCCACGACGGACCGGGAAACTCCATGGCGGGTGGCAAGGCGTGATAGGCCGCGATATAGAGCTTGCCGGCCTCGTCCAGCAAGAAGATCCAGCCGGTTTGCAGCCCCAGCAGATCGACCAGCGAGGCCAGGGTCTCGTCCAGCGCCACCTGGATGTCGCTGGTGCGGTTCAACGTCTCCGCGATATGGTTCAGGATCGAGAGTTCGCGGTTCCGGCGCAGCAGCGCGTCCGAGTCAGGGGGCAGCATGGCCGGTCACCCCGGTGTCCCGCCGGGCCCCGCGCCTAGGGCAGCACCCACGTCAGGATCTTCCCCACCGAGCGCCCGCCGTCATAGTGGATGGTCACGCCGGTGGTGGTCTCGTTGCCGTTACTCTTCCAGCACTGCGGGCCGTCAACCGTCTTCCCGGCATCCACCGAGATGGCCAGGGTGCTGCAAATGATGTCGGGGTCCATGCCCTTGCCATCGGCGTCGGTGGCGCTAAACCCGGTGGGCCGGATGTTGGCGGCATCGGTGCCCTTCGAGTTGTCGATGGTGAACAGCGCCTTCAGCGACCCATCCTCAAACTTGGCGCTGGTCAGGTTCATGGTATAGCCGCCCAGGTCGACCGCCTCGCCGACCTTCGCCGTCACCGTCTGGATGGTGCTGCCCGACCCGCCGCCGGATGCGCCGCCCGGCGTCTTGCCGGCGGCCGGTGTCGTATCGCCACTACCCGTCGCGCCCACCGGCGTGGCGGTGGCGTCGGTGCTCGCGCTTCCGCAGGCGGTAGCAAACAGACCAAGGATAAGAACAGCCAGCAACAGCGCCAGAGTACCGGTTCGCTTCATCGAGACAACTCCTTTAGCCAATCACATGAAATGGCAAATAGCCCACAGGATCACCGCACCCGGCGGGCCGCGCCGCCGAGAGTCCGACCGGCATTAGTATATAGTATCACACTGGCCTCGGCAACTACTCGCCGCCGGGAAATCGGCACGAAAGCGCGAATCCCCCGACCGCCGGGCAGCAGTCGGGGGATTTGCGAACGGATGCGCGCGGATCAGGCGGCGGCGAGACCGTTCAGCGCGCGCAGGGTGGCCTCGGTCTCCACGCGGCTCGACTTGCGCGCGGCGGCGGCCTCGACAAAGGCGCTGAACAGGCGGCGCGCCCACTCGTGCTTGCGCACCATCTCCTCCGGGTGCCACTGCACCGACAGCAGGAAGTAGTGATCGGTGCCTTCCAGCCCCTCGCACAGGTCGTCCGGCGACCAAGCCGTGGCCCGCAGGTTCGGCGCGACGTCCTTCACCGCCTGGTGATGCGACGTGTTCACCCAGACCCGTTCGGCGCCGGCCAGTTCGCGCAGCCGGCTGTCGGGCGCGATGCGCACGTCATGGGCCAGGTAGTCGCGGATCTTGCGCTTATACGACTCGCGATGATCGAATACCGTGGGGTACTGGCTGGGGATGTCCTGCCAGAGCGTGCCGCCCATGACCACATTCAGCACCTGGTGGCCCCGGCAAATGCCGAACAGGGGCACATCGTCGGCCAGCGCCCAGGGCAGCATCGTCGTCTCGACGAAATCGAGCCCGGTGTCCGGCATATCGGTTTCGGGGTGCGCGTCCTCGTGGAAAAAGCGCGGGCTAATATCGACCCCGCCGGGCACCAGGATGCCGTCGAGTACATCGTAGAGGGCGCGCAAGCTCTCTTCGTCTTCGACCTGCGGGATCAGCAGCGGAATGCCGCCGGCGGCCATAACGGCGCGCGAGTAGGACTGGTTATTGCTGAACCGCGGCGCGTGGAGTCCGGCAGCATCGTGGTCGCTCATGGTGGTAATGCCGATGATGGGGCGCTGGCTCATTGGTTGTCGCTCCGTTCCCTAGCCTTGTTCAAGCGCAAGGTACGCTCTTGGTAGCCCGCAGGCTGTCAAATCGCCACCCCGCCGATCCCTGGCGGATCATCGTGCCGGGCCGGTCCATTGTCCTACCGCAAGTCCGAGAATCCCCGACAAGACCACCAGCGGGTGCGCAAAGAGACCGCAGGGAGAAATCCGCGGGTACTAAGTACGTGGTGATCATGGCCTGAGCAGAAGTTATGCCATGGCGGTCACCATACCCGTGGTCGCGGCCCAGCGCCCTTGCCTAGCCTATCCCACACTACGATCCTAGCCGGCGCAGGCTGAATGAATGCAGCAGCGCCGGCTATAAGGGCAAGTGTAGCACCCGGCCTCGTCGCTGTCAAGAACCCGGCACCCCCCAAAGGTCCCAGGTCGCCTGGGCCATCCGGCGGGGAACCGGGCCCCGCGGTATTTCCCTGTACTCTAGCAGGCCGAGATTACTAGCGGCTTGTCGGACTGGCGCCCGCGCCTTACAGACCCGCAACTATTGGCCCGTGCGACACCGCGCCGGGTTTAAGCCACGGCGCCTATCGAGTACAATAGCCTTATGAAGACGTTGCGGCGCTTCCGGCGAGCACTGCCCGCCATCCTGCCGGCACTACTGCTCCTGGCGGCCTGCACCGCCGGGAGCGGGCCGGTGGGGCCGCCCGGCCCGACGCCGTTGCCGCACTCCCCCGTCAGTCTAACTCGCGGACCCTATTTGCAAGACATGACCGAGAGCGCGGTAACGGTTGTCTGGCGCACGGCGGCGGCCACCCAGGGGGGAGTCGCCATTCGCCCCGCCGCCGATGCCGCGGCAGCCTTTTCCATCCACGCGGAACCGGCATCCACCGCCGATCATGTGCTGCGGGTGAGCGGGCTGCAGCCGGCCAC
>CBJNAR010000472.1:0-4166 GCA_966434075.1 uncultured bacterium | reverse complement strand
CCTTATCCACCGCGTCCACCAGCAGCACGCGGTAGCGCTGGAACGGCATGTACCACTCGCGGTCCCAGTGGGTATGGTTGACGACGATCCCGGTGAGCATTACAGGCGAGTCCTCACGTCCGCTGGTGGTCCATGAAGTTCAGGAAGTCGGTCTGCAACTGGCTGTAGATGCGCGCCAGGCGGTTGGGCACATCGGCCAGCAGGGCGGTCTGCGCGTTGCCCGGCAAATGGTTGGGCACCATCAGGTCGGGCGGGTCTTGCATCAGCCGTTGCATCGACTTCTTCCAGGACCTGAGGTTAGAGTGGATCTGCCGCCCAAAGGCGCCCTGCACGGCGTCGCCGGGGATCAGGATCGTCTGATCGGTGCGCGCGTAGTGCAGCAACACGCCGATGGAGCCGGGCGAGTGGCCGGGCAGGTGCAGGATCTCCAGCATGTAGTCGCCGATGGTGAAGTGCTCGCCGCCCTTCAAGAGGATGTCGATCTCGAAGGGGTCGAACGGCTCGTTGTAGAGGAACCCGGCGCAGGTCAGGTCGGGGTCGCCGTTGCGCACGGCGTCGGCGTCGCGCTCATGGATGGCGAAGCGGGCGTCCATCTCGCTGCGCAGGTGGCCGAAGGCTTCGACATGGTCCCAGTGGCCGTGCGTGCCGATGACCATGCGCACCTTGCCCAGGTCGGCGACCTGGTTCACGTTGTTGCGTAGGGCGGCCAGCCCGCTGTGGCTGCCGCAGTCGACCATGATCGAATCGCCGGAGGCCTCGTCGAGCAGCAGGTAGCTGGCGGCGTCGCGCGGGTGGCTCAAGTAGCCGCCGCCGATCTGGTAGAAGCCCGGCAGCAGACGTACGGGATGCGGATGGTCGGGCACGGGCGGCAGGAACGGCCCGCGCGTGCGGGCGCTGCCGGCGGGGTGGCGTTTGGTCCGCGGGCGTTCGACCACGACGCCGGGGATCAGTGGTGTGTCGGTAGATTGCGGCATGACTTTCTTTTTCTCATTTCCGGTGGGCAACGTCAGATCGCCCAGCCAATCATCGGCGGCAAATAACAGCAGGCCCAGGCACCAGGCGTGCGAGACCGGCGCCGCCTCCCCGGCGCGGCCCTCGCGTGACCAGTTCACCGTATACCATTGTTCGCTCATCATCCCCCGGCGCTCGCGCCCGCCCAACGCGCCGTCGCGGAGCGGGACTTCGCCGAGGAAACAGGCCAGGTGATCCGCCGCCCGGTCGGCGTACCAGGAATCGCTCAGCAGCACACTGAGCCGGCGCAGCTCGGGCTGGCAGATCAGCCCGTAGGCGTGCAGGTGGTTGTTCGATGGCGAGGCGGCGTCGGCCCCGCGCGTCTGGAAGCCGCGGCGGGCCAGCGGGCTGCCCACGGGGAAGCGCACGTTGTAGGACCAGCGGAAGGTCAGCATCCAGTCGGCGGCGGCGCGGGCCAGGTCGCGCCAGCGGTTGTCGCCGGTCAGCGTGTGCAGGGCGATCATGCTGATGACGCCGTTGTAGCCGTCCTCGGACGAGGGGCAGAGGCCGATGTCCTCGGGCGCGCCGAGCAGCGCGCCCTGGCGGATGGCGGGGGCATAGGCGTCGCCCACGCGCACGGCGGCCTCGCGGTAGGCGGGCACGTCGAGCAGGGCGCCGGCCTCGGCCAGCGCGGCGGCCCAGAGAAGGCCCGCGGTGCCCCGCCGGTCGAGCACGGCGCCGGTTTGCGCCTGGTAGTACGAGCCGGGGTGGCCGTCGTCGTTCATGGCGCGCAGGCAGAAATCGAGGTTGCTGCGGATGGCCTTGCGCCAGTTGGGATGGTGGGGTTCGAGGGCCAGGGCGCGGGTCATGAACAGGGTGGCCTCGGCCAGGGTGCGCGCGTGCAACGTGCGCGGGTTGCCGTTCCAGCCCGCCCGCCAGCCGCGCGGGGTCCAGATGCCCCAGAAGGCGCCGCAGGGCGCCAGCCCCTCGGCGACCGTATCCAGGACCTTGGCCGCCGCGATCTGCCCGTCGAGATCGCCGGTGCGCCGGGCGTGGCGCAGCAGGCCGTAGGCGGCGGGCGCGCCGGAGACCCACGCGACGTGCATCTCGTCGCGCACCTCGCGCCGGTCGAAGCTGACCGTCTCGACCAGCACGCCGGGGCCGAAGGCGTCGCGGTAATGATCGCGCAGCAGCGCCTCCTCGGCGGCCTGGGCCGCGGCATCCAGCTTTTGCGCGTCCACGGGCCGCGGGGCCGCCCCGCCCCAGCTCGTTTGCAGCGCGCGCTGCACCAGGGCGTAGGCGTCGGGGTCGTCTGCCGGGGCGTCGCCGTACCAGACGGTCAGTTCAATCGCGTGGCCGGGCTGGACCTCCTGCAACGGCAAGAGCGGCGACTCGTCGAGCCGGTCGTAGCGGTAGGGCGCTTCGAGGCCGGGCCGGTGCACGCGCAGTTCGGGCGTGTCGCCGTCGCGGTTGAAGCCGACGCCCGTGCCGTGGGCCTCGCAGGCCAGCCAGGCGCAGGTCTCCTCGGTCCAGAGAAAGACGGCGGGCAGGGGCGTGCGCTCGGCGGCGAAATCCCAGCCGGGCGCGGTGAAGGCGCGCTCGTCGCGCGGGCCGAGGCGCGGATAGTGGGTGCCGCGGTTGCCGGTGCCGTTATCGCCGTAGAACATGGCCGGGATCAGCACGCGCTGCATCGCGCCGGGCGCCTTGCGATGGACGACCAGCCCGGCGTGGGTGGTCTCGGTGCCTTCCCAGCGAGCCTGGATACGCGCCTGGGTACCGGGGCCATCCCACGCCTCCGGGATAATCTCCAGGTGCCAGCCGGGCACTTCGCTGATCGGCCATTCGCCCGTCGCCGTGCGGATGGTAATGGATAATAAAGTGGTTGGGATGGGAGTGGTGGTCATGGTAGAACGTTCCTCGTAACCGGTCCAGATTCAATATTAAATTCGGTGAGTTTGAGCAATATAGACTGCACCTACTATAAGTCTAGCGCGCCGCTTCTCGCATGTCAAGAGTGCGGCGCGTATCCGTTTAAAATCGTTTGCGGTGGGCCAACGCGCGCAAAAAACCCGTCTCAATAGAACTTTCCGGCCCTGTATCCCGCTGCTACAATTGCGGCAATCCCGGAACACGGGTTCGTGGTATCACATATGCTGACTAGCCTGGTGCAAGGCGGCCCCGGCCCGCGAAGGCGCCCCGGCCGTGCCGGTAGGCTTGTCACTCTGAGCGGAGCGAAGAGTCTCGTCGCCTGCGGGCAACAAGACGGAGATTCTTCGCTGCGCTCAGAATGACAGCAGAAGCAGCGCGCCGCCTGCGGGGCTTGTCACTCTGAGCGGAGCGAAGAGTCTTGTCGCCCGCGGGGCTTGTCACTCTGAGCGCAGCGCAGAGTCTCGTCGCCTGCGGGCAACAAGACGGAGATTCTTCGCTGCGCTCAGAATGACAGCAGAAGCAGCGCGCCGCGTGCGGGGCTTGTCACTCTGAGCGGAGCGAAGAGTCTCGTCGCCCGCGGGCTTGTCACTCTGAGCGGAGCGAAGAGTCTCGTCGCCTGCGGGGCTTGTCACTCTGAGCGGAGCGAAGAGTCTCGTCGCCCGCGGGAGACACGACGGAGATTCTTCGCTCCGCTCAGAATGACGATTCACAATTCGGTAAAGGAGCACAGGAGGTTGGACACCACGACCGCAACATCGCTGGTGGACGAGGCGCGGGCGCGCGCCGCGGCCATCTTACTCGCCAACGGCTCGGAGTTAGGTCTGCTGGGCGGCGGGGGTGGGGCCTACAAGCAGGTCTGGGCGCGCGACAGCATGATCTGCGGGCTGGCGCTGCTGCTGCTCGACGCCGGGCGCCCGATCCATCGCCGCTCGCTAGCCACGCTGGAACGCTATCAGAGCCCGCTTGGCAACGTGCCCCACAATGTGGGCTTCCCGAACCTGGCCGACGCCGCCCTGATCGCCCACGGCGGCTCGCTGCCGCCCGAAGCGCAGGACAACGCGCCGGTGGTGGACACGATCCACTCCGGCTGCATCGACAACAGCCTCTGGTTCATCCTGGGCCACTACGCCGAGTGGCGCACGAGCGGCGATGTGGATCTGCTGCGGTCGGCCTGGCCCGCCATCCAGCGGGCGCTGCTCTGGCTGCGCTACCAGGACTCCAACGAGTGCGGGCTGCTGGAAGTCCACGAGGCGATGGACTGGGCCGACCTGTTCGCCAACCGCTAC
>CBJNAR010000471.1:0-4169 GCA_966434075.1 uncultured bacterium | reverse complement strand
GTCACCGAGTTGGTCACGGGCCTCGATCTGGTCAAATGGCAGATCCGTATCGCCGCGGGCCAACCCTTGACGGTCCAGCAGAAAGAGATTAGAATAGCGGGGCACGCCATCGAGTGCCGGATCAACGCCGAAGACCCGGCCAAGGGCTTCCTGCCTCAGGCGGGCGTGATCGATCTGTTCTTGCCGCCTGGGGGCATCGGAGTTCGGGTGGATTCCCACGTGTATTCCGGCTATCGGGTGCCGGCCAGCTACGACTCCCTGTTAGGCAAGATCCTGGTCTGGGGCGAGGACCGCACGGAGGCCATCGCGCGCATGCGGCGCGCGCTCGCCGAGTGCATCATCCTCGGCCCCGCGACCACGGTTGCCTTCCAGCAGCAGATCCTGGCCCACCCGGCCTTTGTGAAGGGCGATCTCGATACCGGCTTTCTGCCGCGGTACATGGACGATCTAGTGACCGCGGCGACCGGCACACCGGCGGGTGCGCCGGACCCGGCGAGTCCCGGCCCGCGCATCCCGGCGCCGGGGCCGCTGCAACGGGAGGTGCCTCTTGAGCACGGAGATAGCGCGGCTGGGCCGCGTGCGGATCGCGCCGAGCGTGCTGGCGATGATCGTCAGCCTGACGGCGCGCGAGGTCGCCGGGGTGGCGCACATGGGCGCCGCCGGGCATCTGACGCTGGGCAACATGTGGAACCGGCGCCAGGGGCGGCAGGGAGCGCATGACGGCGTGCGCCTGCTGGTGCGCGACGGCACCGTCTGCGTCGATTTGAGCATCGTGGCCGACCCGAACGTCAACCTGCGCGAACTGGGCGAGACCGTCAAGGCGCGCGTGGGCGAGGCGCTCGATACGATGGTCGGCATACCGGTGGCCGAAGTGAATGTGTTTATTGAGGATGTGGCCTGAGCACGGGCGGGAGCCGCGGCGATGGTAACGAGTGTCCGCCGGCTGGCCCGTGTGCTGGCCCTGCAAACGCTGTTTGAAGTCGACAGCACCGGCCACCCGGCCGCCGCCGTGCTCGCCCGCCACCTGGACGAGAACGGCCTGAGCGGCGAGGGGGCCGAGTTTGCCCGCACCCTGGTCCTGGGGGTGACGAGCCATGTGGACGAGCTGGACGCGATTATCGCCGCCGCCGCCCCCAACTGGCCCATGGACCAGATGGCGAAGGTCGATAAAAACGTGCTGCGGCTCGCCATCCAGGAATTGCTGTTCGATACCGACGTCCCGCTGAAGGCCGCCATTAACGAGGCCGTAGAACTGGGCAAACGGTTCGGCAGCGATAGTTCGAGCCGTTTTATCAACGGCGTGCTGGGCACGGTGGCCGCGCAAGCGGCTAACTATCGCGCCCAACAGGCCACCCGGCGCAAACGGACGGCGAGCGCTCCGCCCGATCCGGGCGTGCAACCGGCCCCCGAGCTCCAGGAGCTCCACGGCTGGTTGGACGAACCGGCGGAGGAACCGCCCGCCGGGGACTAAAGTCGGACGTGTGCCAGGTAGGAGTTTTGGCGAAAGGAGGTGAAACTATGGCCCAGGCAACCGAGCATCTGCGCGAGGTGGCGACCCGCGATTACGGCGTGGACGCCGCGGAAGCGCAGACGATGAGCGACGAGCAACTCGCGCAGGCCGTCCTGCGCGGCATCGCGACTCAGAAGTATGATGTGAACGCCGCCGATCTGGAAGGCAAGGACACCCGCGGTCTCATCGAGGTGCTGCTCACCAATATGGTGGTGGATCTCCTCAAGGTGGACCCCGCCAAGGTGAACACCGAGGCGACGTTCTCCGATCTCGGCGCGGACTCGCTGGATATGGTCGAACTGTTGATGAGCATCGAAGATACCTTCGAACCCTTCGGCGGTTTGAAGATCGCGGACGAGGATGCGAATATCAGCACGGTCGGCGAGGCGGTGGACCGCATCAACGGCTACATCGATACGTATCTCAAGCAGGACTCCGCTGCCGGTTAGGTGGTGGTTGCGGGGGAGTGCGGCCGGCCCGCGCCGGTCGTGCTCCCCTGATTTCTTATGACGACACCCCGCTTTACCCGCCGGCGCGGCCCCCGCCCGGCGCCCAACCCCGAGCAGCGCATGGCGCTGGTCGAGCACCTGCGCGAGTTGCGCGACCGCCTGATCAAGGTCGTCCTCGGCGTCATCCTCACCACGTCGCTCAGCTTCCTCTTCATCGACCAGTTGATGCAGCTTTTCCTCAACTTGCTGCCCAAGGCGTCGAACATCCATGTCCAGGTCTTCGAGCCGGCGGAGGCGTTCACGTCCTACTTCAAGGTGGCGCTGACCTTCGGCATCGTGCTGGCGATGCCGCTCATCGTCTACCAGATCTTTCGCTTCCTGGCCCCCGGCCTCACCGGCAAGGAACGGCGCTGGCTGCTGCTCAGCCTGCCGATGATCACCGTGTTCTTCCTGGCCGGGGTGGTCTTCTGCTACACGCTCGTCTTGCCCAGCGCGCTCAACTTCTTGCTCAACTTCGGCAGTTCGCAGATCGAGCAGAACCAGCGGCTGAGCAGCTTTATCGGCTTTGTGACCAACTTCATGCTGGCCGTCGGCATCACCTTTGAGCTACCCCCGGTGATGTTCCTGCTGGCGAAGCTGGGAGTGGTCAGCGCGAAACGCATGGGCGGGGCGCGCCGGTTCGTGATCGTTATCGCCTTCATCGCCGCCGCCATCATCACGCCCACGCCCGACCCCGTCAACCAGACCATCGTCGCGCTGCCCATCTACCTGCTCTACGAGCTGGGCGTACTCTTCGCCCGGCTCGCCTGACGGACGCGCCGCGGTCCGCGCCCGCCCCGAGGGACTCCCCCATGAACGCAGCCATCCGCATTGTGGCGATTTTGCTCATCCTCATCGGCCTGGTCTGGACCGGCCAGGGTTTCGGCTTCATCAAGGGTAGCTTTATGACCGGCTCCATGTTCTGGGCCATCGTGGGCCTGGTCTGCCTGGTCGCGGGCGCGGCCCTGGCCTACCAGAGCTTCGTCCGCGCCGGGCGCCCCCGCGCCTGACGGCGCGAACGCCCCTCATAGCCCGCGCATTCTTTCCGATCTGGAGGCTTTGTCACTCTGAGCGCAGCGAAGAGTCTCGTCTGCGTAGCCGATACGACGGAGATGCTTCGCTGCGCTCAGCATGACAGGGGTGGCTTGCCACTCTGAGCGCAACGAAGAGTCTCGTCTCGTGCAGATACCAGACGCCGTACCGATTATGTCGTCACCTGATAGCTGACGGCTCACGGCTGACGGCTGACGGCTGACACCTATTAAGGCGCCGGGGTGATATTCGGCGTGGGGTAGGGTGTCAGGTCGTAGTCCGACTTGTCCAGGTCCAGGTCCACCTCCGACACCAGCGTATCGTGACCGGGGCGGGTGATGGTCAGGTCCACGGCCCAGCCGCCGCTCATCGGCATCAGCAGGTGGCCCGTGTACGTGCCCTGCGCGTTCGTCAGCGGCGTGAGTTCGGTCACATGGCCGTGCGTCGGCATGATGCCCTGCATGGTCACGGTCGCGTCGGTGATCGGCCGGTCGTTGTTGTCGGTCAGGTGGAACACGAAGTCCACCGGGCCGCTCTTGGGCGGGTTGGGCTGCGTGGTCACATCGACATTCACGAAGTCGCTGGCCCGCCCGGTCAGCGCCGTGCCGGTCACGCTGTAGCGGAAGGCCGCCTTCAGGTCCTTGGGCTGGTTATAGCGGCGCACGACCACCACGATCTGCCAGTTGCCGTCGAGCGCCAGGTAGGGGCCTTCGGGCACGGCAAAGCGCCCGCCGCCCGTGTCCGGGGCGACCTCGCTGAAGCTGGTGTTGTCGTCAAGTTGGGTCACGGTCAGCTTCACGCTCAGCACGCAATTGGCGCCGGGCGTGGGCGTGGGCGCACAGGCAGTGATCGCGCCCTGCGCGTCGTGCAGGGTCACGCTGATGTTGTCCACCACGCTATGCTCGGTGGTCAACGCCAGGTCCACGCCCTGCACCGTCTGGCTGAGGGTCAGCGTGGTGCTGACCGGCTCGGTCGGCAGCGGTTCGGTGGTGGCGGTGGGCGGGGCGGCCTCGGCCAGAGCAGCGGCGGGCGGGGGAGTCGGCGGTGCCGTGCGCGCCAGGGCCGCCGGGTCGGTGGCCGGGGCCAGCAGCGTCAGCAGCGCCGCGCACACGACCGCGATGCTCACCAGCACCGCCTCG
>CBJNAR010000470.1:0-4172 GCA_966434075.1 uncultured bacterium | reverse complement strand
ATAGGCGCCGTGCCCGGCGGCGGCCACGGCGCCCACACTGCCCCCGCTGGGCGCCGTCGAGCCGAGATCGGCGCGGGCCACGGCCACGCCCGCCTCATACGCGAAGCCCCAGACATAGCCGCCGGCGGTTTTCGGGGGCGTGGCATCCTTGACGGCCACGCCGGACGCGACTTGCCGGCGCAACTCGGCCCGCCCGTCCGCGCAATCTTGCCACCCCGTCGCGTAGGCCAGGCGCGCGCCGTCGTTCGCGCCGCCCGCCTGATGCGCCTCCACGCCCGCCTTGTACTCCGCGAAACCGGCCCGTTTGCCGCTGCCGTCGGGCGCGGCGCCCGCCAGATTGTCGAGGCTCGCCTGGGCGTGGGCGGCGCCGGCCCAGAACTCGTCGAAGCCCGCCTTGCCGCCCACGGTCGCGGGCGGGGTGCCGGTGGGCGCCGTCGTGCGGGCCAGCGTGACCCCGGCCTTATACTCGGCGAAACCGGCGGCGGCCCCACTCTCCGGCGGGGCCGCGCCATCGAGGTTGGCGCGCGCCGCGGCGACCCCGGCCTCGTAGTCGGCGTGCCCGGTGGCCCCACCCTGCTCGGCGGGCGCCGGGGAGGCCGGGGCATTGCGGGCGGCGTTGTAGCCGGCCAGGTAGGCGGCGTGCCCGGCGGCGGCTGCGGTATTCGCGGCACCCCCGCTGGGCGCGGTCGAGCCGAGATCGGCGCGGGCCACGGCCACGCCCGCCTCGTAGAAGAAGCCCCAGAGATAGCCGCCCTCGGTTTTCGGGGGCTTGACATCCGTGAGCGCCACGCTCGCCGCCACCTGCCGGCGCAACTCGGTGCGTCCGGCCTCGCACTCCTGCCAGCCCTGGGCATAAGCCAGGCGCTTGCCGTCGTTGGGGGTGCCGACCTGATGGGCATCCACGCCCGCCTTGTACTCGACAAAACCCTCTTTCTTGCCGCTCTCGGTGGGGGCGGCCCCGGCGAGGGCGTCGAGGCTCGCCTGCCCGTGCTGCACCCCGGCCCAGAAGTCGTCGAAGCCGGCCTGCCCGGCGGCGTTGCCCACGGTCGCGCCGGGGGCGGTGGTCCGGGCGAGTTTGACGCCCTCCTGATATTCGGTAAAGGCCGCTTTGGCCGCGCCGGCAGTGGGCGGGGTTCCGCTCAAGTTAGCGCGCGCTGCTGTGACCCCGGCCTCGTAGTCGGCGTGGCCGGTGGCCTGGCCCTGCTCGGTGGGCGCCGCCGCCTTCAGGTCGCCGCGCGCCGCGTTGTAGCCCGCCAGATAGGCGGCCTGGCCCAGCGCCGCAACCGTGTTCGCGGCGCCGCCACTGGGCGTGCCCGCGCCGAGATCGGCACGGGCCACGGCCACGCCCGCCTCGTAGAAGAAGCCCCAGAGATAGCCGCCCTCGGTTTTCGGGGGCTTGACATCGGTGAGCGCGGTCCCGGTGCTGAGCTGCGCGCGCAAGGCCTGGCGCCCCGCTTCGCAATCGATCCAGCCCTGGGCAAAGGCGAGCTTCTTGGGGTCGTTGGCCGTGCCCGCTTTGTGGGCTTCCACACCGGTCCGATAGGCCTCGAAGCCCGCTTTTTTGCCGCTCCCGGCGGGCGGGGCGCCCAGCAAGTTGTCGAGGCTCGCCTGGGCGTGCGTCACGCCCTCCCAGTAGTGCGTGAGGGCGACCAGCCCGGCGGGGGTCGCGGGCGGGGTGCCGCCGGGGCGCGTGGTTTCGGCCAGGGTCACGCCGTCCTTGTAATCGGTGAAGCCGGCCTGGGCCGCACTTTCCGCCGGGACCGGGCCGCTCAGGTTGGTCTCCGCCGCCTTCGCGCCGGCGAGGTAGTCGGCGTGGCCGGTGGCCTGGCCCTGCTCGGTGGCCGGCACCGCGGTGGGATTGGTGCGGGCGGCGTTGTAGCCGACTAGATAGGCCGCGTGGCCCAGGGCGGCAATATCGGCCGGCGGACTGCCGGTGGGCTTGGCGGACTTGAGATCCGCGCGGGCGGTCGCCACGCCGACCTCGTAGTAGAAGCCCCACAGATAGCCGCCGTCGGTGCGCGCCGCGACCAGCGCGTTCAGCGCCGTGCTCGCGGCGAGTTGCGTGCGCACGTCTTTGCGCCCGGCCTCGCAGTCCTGCCAGCCCTGGGAATAGGCGGGCCGCTTGGGGTCGTCGGCCTCGCCTTTCTTATGGGCTTCCACGCCGGCCTTGTACTCGTCGAAGCCCTCTTTCTTGCCGACCTCGGTGGGGGCCGCGCCCAGCAGGTTCGCCAGGGAAGCGCGGGCGTGGGCCTGGCCGTCGGTGAAATCTTTGTGCCCGGCCTGGTGGCCCGGATTGGTCGCGTGGGCCGGCTTCCCGCCCTTGGCGTCGGCGACGCCCTCGGTGTAGTCGGCTTTGGCCGTCGTGAAGGCCAGCCCGTAGCGCTTCGCCTTGGTCGCCGCCTGGGCGTCCTTGATACCCTCGTCGTAGTGCGTGGTCGCGCGCTTGTAGTCGTTATCCGTGACGGTGCCGGCGGCTTTGAGCGCGGGATCGACCGTGCCGCCCCGGATGTCGCGGACCGCTTTCCAGGCCACCGGTTCCTCGTAGGGTCGTCCGCTCGCGCCCTTGGTTTTATGCGGCGGATTGCGCGTCCAGGTTTGGCTCTCCTTGAATTTGATTGCGTGCGTGGTCATGGCGTGTGTCAGCGGCTTGCCCGGATATGCCTGGTCGCGTTTCGTCTCTTTTTCGCTGGCGCTGCGGCGCGGTCCCCCGCCCACGTAGGACAAGGGGCTGGGAATATTGAGGGACGCTGTGTGGGCCTTGGTTGACGTGCCCGGCTGGGGAGAGAGGGGATCCAGCTCGTCCCAATCGAGCGCCAGGTGGCTGGCGTAGCGGAAGGTGGTATCCTTGGTCGCGTCGATATTGACATTGCCGTAAGTGGGGTGCGTGTTAAACGCGGCCTGGTCCGTCGCTGACTCGGGGTCGTAGCCCAGCCGTTTCAGCAGGCGCGGCAGCGAGTCGGTGCTGTAGGTCACTTTGACGTGGTACTTATACCACCCCGTTTTGCGGCCCTTGTTAATCGTGGTTTCCGCGAGATTTTTGTGGTCGGCGTTGGTGATAAATTTGGGGAACGCGGTGAGGTTCTTCGGCTCATCGCCGGGGCCGCCCATCTGTTCGTTGAGTAAGTGCCCCTGCACGTACTGCTCCGATTCGGAGGCGGCGGTGAACAGATTCATGCGCCGCCGGGAGAGCACGGTATTGCTCTGGCCGGCATCGGACCCCTGGGTGAGCAATGCGCCCGGCCCCAGCGGGTGGATCGTGACCTCGGTGCCCTCGCCGCTGCTATCTACCCCGCCCCAGGCGGGCATCCCGTTGGTGAGCCGCTGGATGGGCGCGCTGCCCGGCGTGGCCCCGGTGGGGCGCGATCCGCGGGTGCGCTGGACCGGCGGCGCGGGGGGCGCGGCGGCGGCCTGGCGGCCCAGACTGTCGGCTTCGCTTTCCAGCCCGCGGTCGTCGTTGAGCGGCAGCCCCTTGGCCTGCCGGGTGATGCCGGCGCGACCCTGGCGCTGCTGGACCACGTGGGCCAGTTCGTGGCCCAGCACTTCCTGCCCAGCGTGGCTCTCCGGCTGGTACTGGCCGGGCGCGAAGTGGATCTCCGTGCCCTGGGCGAAGGCCAGCGCGCCGAGGTCCACGGCCTGTTGCGAATTGGCGTGGACGCGCACGTCGGAGAAGTCGGCGTCGAAAGCCTGCTCCATCTTCGCCTGCACGGCCACCGGCATCCCGGTGTCGCCGCCGGTGGGCACCGGGAACGCGGGCGGGACGATGTCTGTCGAGCGCGCGCCGGGGTGCTCCCCCGCTGCCGGAGGCGCCCCGGCCCCCGGTGGGAGGGCGACCGATCCGGGCGGCGCGTTTGCTGCAACGGGAGGCGCCCCGTCTTGCGCTACCGGCGCGGTGATGGGGCCTGACGGCGCAGATGGGGCCGGCCCGCCCGGCGGGCTGCGCTGGACCAGCCGGCGCGCGCCGCGGTTGCCGTGGGTGCGTTGCAGGTGCAGAAGGGCCGCCTGGCGGGTGGGACCATTGCCGCGCCCGGCGCCCGCGGCATGGCCGAGCACCGGGGCCAGGGCGGCGGCGGGCACGGCCAGGGGCGCGGCGGAGGCCGGGCGGGCCGGGTCGGCTGCCTGGGGGGTTTTGCGTGGGGGGTGGTGGGAGGCGTGTACCGGATGATGCTCTGGTG
>CBJNAR010000469.1:0-4190 GCA_966434075.1 uncultured bacterium | reverse complement strand
AGCCAGGTGCGCCTCGTTCAGCGCCCACAGCACCTCGCCGCAGCAGGGCGCCTGCAGCCAGAGCGGCAGATGGAAATACCAGTCCACCGCGCCCGCGCCGCCGGTCGTGGGCTGGGGCGCGTCTTTGGCGTAGCCGCAGGCGTCGCAGACCACGCGCGCCCGCGCGAGCGCGCGCCGGCTCTCGCGCGGCAGCGGCGTGACCACGGCGCACCGGGCGCAGCGCGGGCAGCGCACCAGGAACCGATCCGCATATTGCCCCAGATGCTGTCCGGTATCCCTAAAGCGCGTCTGCTCCATTGCGCCCCTCCCTTGCCGGGCCATTGTACCTGCCCCTCCGCCCGCCTGTCAAACGAGTGCTGAGTGCTGAGTGCTGAGTGCTGAGTAGTGACGAGTGGTTTAGTGTCTTGTAGGGGCCGGTTTCAAACCGGCCGGTTGGGTGGAGGGATAGGGCATGGCGATGCGCGGGCGGCTGGGGTGGCGCCGGGGCGCTGGAATCCACGCTTATGGGGGCTTGGGGCAGGGCGCCCCTATGAGGTTGCACGTTGCCGGCGGGCGATCGCGTTGCGCCCGTGACAACGAAAAAGGCTGGAGGTCCGGACCCCCTCGAAGCAGACAGCGTTGGCTCCGCTGCTTCTGGTAATACAACGGGCCACACACGGGGCGGTTGCATCCGGGTGGCACGAGTAGCCCCCGGATTTTGCGCGTTGGGGCACAGCGCCGGACCGGTGGTGGGTCAGGACTCCGGCAAGAGCAACAGGCCGCCCTCGTCGATGGCGCGCAGTTGCTTGAGGACGGCCTCGCTCGGCGGCGGGGTGGGGGGCGCGCCGCCTGCCGGGATGAGGAGCGGGAAGCCGGTGGCGGCCTGCACCTGGGCGGCATCGGCGTCGCCGTGGGTCGAGACGAGGCGCATCTGGCCGTCCACGAAGTCAAGCACGGGCAGCGGCGTCACGACCAGCGTGGGCGCGCCGCGATTGTCGCCGCGTCCCCAGCCGGGCAGCGTGACATGGTCCACCTGGGGCACGAAGGTGCGCCGGTCGTGGTTGCGGGTGTAGAGGATGGTCCGGCCCACCGAGGCGGCCAGCGGCCCGCCCGCCGCGCCCGGCCCGCGCACCTGCGCCGTGCCCAGCAGGTTGGCGTTGCCGTGGGCGTCGATCTGCATGCCGCCCGCGAAAAAGACATCGTAGCGCCCGCCCGCCTGCAACAGCAGCAACTCGTCGAACGACAGCACGGCCTCGGCCACCAGGTTGCCGTAGTCGCCGGAAGAGGGCAGCAGCGGCTCGACCAGCGGGTTCACGGCGCCGCTGGCCCCGCCCAGGATGGTCAGGTTGGGCGCGTGGGTGCGCTGCGCGAGCCGGGCCGCCGCCAGCGGCAGCAGGCTCACCGCGCCGAAGACGACGGTTTCGCCCTCGCGCAAATGCCCGGCCATCGCCACGACCATGAGTTCCGGCACGCTCGCCTTGCGCATGCCCGGTGTGCTGAAGAGCGGCAGCGCCTGGCCCGCCGGGCGGGACGTGTCTTCGTCGCCGTGCCCGTTGCGGTCCACCGGCTTGCCGCCCAGGTTGGGGAAACTCATCGTTGCCACTCCTCTTCCTGCACCCGGTCCATGTAAGCGTCCTGGTTGGCCGGTTCGTCGCAATAGCGCCTGACATAGTCCCAGAAGCCGGCTTCGGTCGCCGCCTGCCGCTGGTAGTATTTGATGTGGATGTCGTCGTAGTTGTAGTAGCGGTGGCTGGATGTCGGGTGGGCGCCGAAGCCGACCGGCACCACCGCCGCCACGCGGAAGCCGGGGATGCCCACCGCCTGCGGCGCTTTCAAGATCGCGGCGTGATCGACGATCTTCTCGACCTGCACGATCACCGTGTCGGCGGCGAGGGCCAGCGTGCGGTCGGCCAGGGTGGCGCCGCGGAAGACGGCGTTGCCGTACTCGTCGGCCTCCTGGCACGCGATCAGGGCCACGCCGGGGCGCAGGGCGGGCACGGCCCAGGCCTGGCCGCCGTGGAACGGGTCGCGCACGGGGCGGTAGAGGCTGCCCGGCGCCTCCGGCAGATCGGTTCGCTCGATGCCCGGCGGCACGACGGCGAACGGCAGCCCCGCGCCCCCGGCGCGCACCGCTTCGAGCAGGGCGAAGGCATCCAGATCGTGCACAACCAGCCGGCCCTCGGCCACCGCGCGGCGGAAAGCCGGCGCGAGCCCGAAGTGCTCCAGGCCGATGTAGCTGACGACGGCCTCCTGGACCATCCCGGCGCCGATCAGCAAGTCGGCGCCCATCCCGGCGGCGGGTCCGGCGATCAGCGTTTCGATGCGGTGATCGGCGCGGCGGCGCACCAGTTCGCGCACCAGGGCCATCGGCATATTGTGCAGGTGCATGCCGCCGATGACCAGGCTGGGACAGACGGCGGGGACGTACCGGGCAATGGCCTCGGCGAGGGTGGTGACTTTGGCCCGGCGGGTACCGGCGCCGGGATCGGGTTGGGTGGGTGGCATGGGACACTCGCTGATCAAGAATCGGACCGGGCACACGGCTGCCCGCGCACCGTGGTTAATGATACCATAGGCCCCTTGCCGCGACAACCAGCGTGGGAGCAACCTCACCCCCGGCCCCTCGCCGCGGCGGCGAGGGGCGCCGGATTTCCACCTTCCCGCGCCGGGAAGGTGGGCAGGGGGTTAGGTTGGCTAGCCGGCCATGACGGAAAGGACGCGCCGTGATATAATGGAGGATACCGTTTCGCGCTGCGGGCGGGCGGCACGAAGCAGGCTCTGGGTAGCGAGGGCGACAATCAGGGCGGCTTTTGCTATAATACCTGCGTAGCCGAGCGCCGCTGCCCGCCCGGCGGGGGCGGCACACAGCAGTTTTTCCTGGTTGTCCAGTCCAGCGCGGTTCGGCCCGCGCGTGATGCAAACCGTGATTATGAGCGCAGCGCCGCGCTTAGAGGAGATGAAATGGTGAGCGATCAGAAACCAGCACAAGCAAAGGGGCTTGAGGGTGTTGTCGTGGCATCGAGCGCTCTGAGCCTGGTGGAAGGCACCGTGGGGCGGCTGAGCTACCGCGGCTATAATATTGACGACCTGGCGGAAAAGTCGAGTTTTGAGGAAGTAACCTATCTGCTCTGGTATGGCGAACTGCCCACCGCCGCGCAGTTGAAAGACTTTTCGGGTAAGCTGCGCGCGGCGCGCAAGATGCCGCCGCTGGCCGAGCAGGTGCTGCGTGTGCTGCCCCTGGACGGCGAACCGATCGACGCGCTGCGCACGGTCGTGTCGGCGCTGGCCCTGGCCGATGCCGATGTGGACAACACCAGCCGCGAGGCGGTGATCGAAAAGGCCACCCGGCTGGCCGGCCTGTTCCCGACCATCGTGGCCGCCTATCACCGGCTGCGCCGCCACCAGGAGCCGGTGGCCCCGCGCGAGGATCTGAGCCACGCGGCCAACATGCTCTACATGCTCACGGGCACCGTGCCACAGGCCGCCCAGACCAACGCGCTCAACTCCTACCTGGTCCTGGCCGCCGAGCACAGCCTGAACGCCAGCACCTTTGCCGCAATGGTCACGATCTCAGCCGTGAGCGACTATTACTCGGGCATCGTGACCGCCATCGGCACCCTGCGGGGCATCTCGCATGGCCGCGCCAACGAGAAGGCGATGGACATGCTCATGGAGATCGAGTCGCCGGACAACGTGGAGAGCTTCGTGGACCACGCGCTCGCCACCAAGCGCCGCCTGATGGGCATGGGCCACCGCATCTACAAGACGCGCGATCCGCGCGCCAAGCACCTGGCTCACCACGCCCAAAACCTCGCCAAGATCGTCAACGACACGCGCTGGTTCGACATCGCCAACCGCCTGGACGAGATGTCGGCCTCGCACCCCTATTTCGCCGAGCGCAAGCTCTACCCCAACGTGGAGTTCTATTCGGCGCCCGTGCTCTATGGGCTGGGCCTCGATCCCGACCTGATGCCGGCGGCCTTCGCCTGCAGCCGCATCGCCGGTTGGACCGGGCACATCCTCGAGCAACTGGCCGACAATCGCATCATCCGCCCCAGCGCCGATTACAGCGGCCCGGAGCCGCGCGCTTACACGAATCTCGCCGACCGGGGCTAACCACCCGGCCGGCACAAACGCTCGCGCTTGCAGGGGACGGCCAGGTGCCGTCCCCTTTGTCATGCCCGCCGATGTTCCGCTGATTAGTCTATCAT
>CBJNAR010000468.1:0-4190 GCA_966434075.1 uncultured bacterium | reverse complement strand
GCCAAGGGAGTGGCCTAGCTTTTTGTCCGCAAGCTGTCAGCCATCAGCGGTCAGCCGTCAGGAGACGGAAAGCGACTCTGTTATCCCTCTGCTCATCCCTCGAACAGCGGTCAGCGGTGTGCTACGCACCGCTGCGCGAGCAGCCGTCAGGCGACGGTAAGGTACTCTGTTATCCCTCTGCCAATCCCCCAAGCAGTTCAAGTTTGCGCGCTCTATTCTCGGTCTACCCTCCGTTTCTGTTATAATGCACTATCTATATCTCAGCTAAGTCGGCCCAACCCGTCGTCACCTGACGGCTGACCGCTGACGGCTGACAGCTAAGAGGGAATCGCATGACTGAGAAGCCGACGCCGGAGCGGTATGATCCGGCCAGCATTGAGGCCAAGTGGCAAGCGCGCTGGGCCGCCGACCATACCTACGCCATCGACCTGCACGAGGAGAGCCGGCCCCACTACTACTTCCTGACGATGTTGCCCTACCCCAGCGGCGATCTCCATATCGGCCACTGGTTCACCATGGCGCCGAGCGACACCCGCGCTCGTTACCTGCGCATGCGCGGCTATGCGGTGTTCTACCCCATCGGCTTCGACGCCTTCGGCCTCCCGGCGGAGAACGCCGCCATCAAGCGCAACATCCACCCCAAGCAGTGGACCTACGCCAACATCGAGAACATGCGCAAGCAGTTGCGCACGATGGGCGCCATCTTCCCCTGGGACCACGAGGTCGTGACCTGCGATCCGGAGTTCTACCGCTGGAACCAGTGGTTCTTCATCCAGTTCTTCAAGCGCGGGCTGGCCTATCGCAAGTTCGCGCCGGTCGATTGGTGCCCGTCGTGCAACACCACGCTGGCCCGCGAGCAGGTGGTCGGCGAGGACCGGCGCTGCGAGCGCTGCGAAACCCCGGTGATCAAGAAAGACCTGTTCCAGTGGCTGTTCAAGATCACCGACTACGCCGAGGAGTTGCTGGACTTCAGCGAGTTGCAGTGGCCGGAACGCGTGCAGACGCTACAGCGCAACTGGATCGGGCGCAGTGAGGGCGCGGAGGTGGTGTTCGAGGCCCAGCCCGCCGATCCCGCCGCCCCGCCCGCGCCGATCACGGTGTTCACTACGCGGCCCGACACGCTCTGGGGCGCGACCTTCATGGTGCTGGCGCCGGAGCATCCGCTGGTCCCGGCGCTGACCGCGCCGGAGCAGCGCGAGGCGGTCGAAGCCTATGTCACCCAGGCCGGGCGGCAGAGCGAGATCGACCGGCTGGCTGAGGACAAAGAGAAGACCGGCGTGCCCACGGGCAGCTATGCCGTCAATCCGGTCAACGGCGCGCGCATCCCGATCTGGATCGCTGATTACGTGCTGATGGGCTACGGCACCGGCGCGATCATGGCCGTGCCCGCGCACGACGCCCGCGACTTCGCCTTCGCCCTCAAGTACAACCTGCCCATCGTGCCGGTGATCGCCCCCGCGCCCGGCGAGCCGGCGCCCGATCCGGCGGACATGACCTCCGCCTACACCGGCGACGGCGGCGTCATGGTCCACTCCGGGCCAATCGACGGCACGCGCGCCGGGCATGGCCCCGGCGAGAGCGTGGCGGCGGCGATTGCCTGGCTGGAGGCCAACGGCCGGGGCAAGGGCGCCGTGACCTACCGCCTGCGCGACTGGCTGATCAGCCGCCAGCGCTACTGGGGCACGCCCATCCCTATCGTCTACTGCGAGAAGTGCGGCGAGGTGCCCGTGCCCGAAGACCAGTTGCCCGTCGAGTTGCCGGAGGATGTCGATTTCCGGCCCACCGGCGAAAGCCCGCTCAAGCTGCACCCCACCTGGCGGTTCACCACCTGCCCGCAATGCGGCGGCCCCGCCGAGCGCGATACCGATACCATGGACACGTTTGTCGATAGCTCGTGGTATCAGTACCGCTACCTCAGCCCGCACTACGACCAGGGGCCGTTCGACCCGCAGTTCCGCGACTGGCTGCCGGTCACGCAGTACACCGGCGGCATCGAGCACGCCGTCATGCACCTGCTCTACACCCGCTTCTGGACCAAGGCCATGCGCGATCTGGGGCTTGTGCAGTTCGACGAGCCGATGGTGCGCCTGTTCAACCAGGGCATCATCCTGGGGCCGGACGGCCTGCGCATGAGCAAGAGCCGCGGCAACGTGGTCGATCCCGACGACCTGGTGCACAGCTACGGCGCCGACGCGGTGCGCTGCTTCCTGATGTTCATCGGCCCCTGGGACCAGGGCGGCCCCTGGAACACGCGCGGCATGGAGGGTATCATCCGCTGGCTGGGCCGCGTCTGGGCCGTCGCCACCGAGCCGGGGCGGGCCGGCGCCGCGGGCAACGAGGCCGTGGCGACCGACCTGCGCCGCCGCCTGCACCAGACCATCCGCGACGTGGGCGAGGATACCGACAATTTCCGCTTCAACACGGCCATCTCGGCGATGATGGAGCTGACCAATGCCTTGATGAAAGCCCGCGACGAACTGGCGGGCAGCCCCGCCTGGGACGAGACGGTGCGCACGTTCCTGCTGCTGCTGGCGCCCTACGCGCCCCACCTGGCCGAGGAACTCTGGCACCGCCGCGGCTACGAGGGCAGCGTCCACGAGCAAGCCTGGCCCACCTGGGACCCGGCCCTGGCCGCCGAGGAGACCATCGAGGTGGTCATCCAACTCAACGGCAAGGTGCGCGACAGGCTGACCGTGCCGGCGGATTCCGACGCCAAGGCGCTGGAGCAAGCCGCGCTGACCAGCAACCGCGTTCAAGACCTGATCGGCGGCAAAGCCGTGCGCCGGGTCATCGTGGTGCCGGGGAAACTGGTCAACATTCTGGTCTAGCAGGCAACTCCGGCAATCACGCGCTGTAGGGGCCGGTTTCAAACCGGCCCGCCGCCGTAGCAGAATCACGTGTTGTAGGGGCCGGTTTGGAACCGGCCCGCTGCCTGGGGCCGCACGGTCCCCAGGCGGCAGAGGAGTCCTATCGCATGGCCGATCTCGGCATACTGGCATCGTACGCCCACCCAGACGACGAGCAAGGGGTCACGGGCACGCTGGCGCTCTACGCGCAACAGGGCATCCGCACCGGCCTGATCTGCGCCACCCGCGGCGAACTCGGCGAGATCTCCGACCCCGCGCTGGCGACGCCCGAAACCCTGGGTGCCGTGCGCGAGCAGGAAATGCGCACGGCCGCCGCCATCGCGCAGATCCAGCACGTCTGGTTCCTCGACTACCGCGACTCGGGCTTTGTCAACAGCCCGCGCAACCAGGACCCCGAGGCGTTTGCCAACGCCGACCCCGACGAGGTAATCGGCCGTATCGTGCGCATCATCCGCGCGTTCCAGCCGCAGGTGATCGTCACCTTCGACCCGACCGGCGGCTACGGCCACGCGGACCACATCGCCATCAGCCGCTGGACCACGGACGCCTTCCATGCCGCAGGCGAGGCCACGCGCTACCCGGAGGCGGGCCCCGCCTGGGCACCCGCCCGGCTCTACTATGCCGCGTTTACGCGCAGCTTCAGCCGCCGGTTGAATGCCTTCATCCGCAAGCACAACCCCGAAAGCTCGTTCGCGGCTATCGATCTCGACCAGATGGGCCTGCCCGACGAAGAGATCACGAATGTGGTAGACGTGTCCGACCTGGTGGCGCTCAAACTGGACTCGGTGCGCGCCCACGCCACGCAGTGGAACCCCGACAGCCCCTTTGCGCGGCTCTCGGCAGAAACGCGAAACCAGTGGCGCCGCAACGAGTCGTTCAAGCTGGCGGCAGGCCCGCGCCTCCCGCCTGGCGCGGATCCAGGCGACCTGTTTGCCGGGCTGCGCTAACCACCCGCCCCTGTCACTCTGAGCGCAGCGAAGAGTCTCGTCTCGTGTGGGCAGTAGACGAACTGCTTCAATGCGTGCAGCATGACAAGGCAGCAGTCCCGCCCTATTTCCGTGCCACGAACGCGCCCGCCGTCTTGCCCATGCGGAAGACCCCCTCGCGGGCAATGATCGCGCCGGCGCGCGCCGCCACCCATTCGGCCAGGGCGGTCCAGCCGCCCGGCGGCACGCGGGGGTCGTCGGGACCGCTGGCGCCGGTGTATATCCAGGCGGAGAGATAGAAGCGCATATACGCCTCGACGGTTGGGAGGAGCATCGCGTCGGCGCGCTTGCGCAATACCACGGCGGGGAAGTAGGGCGCGATGTAGTCCTGGCCGTT
>CBJNAR010000467.1:0-4192 GCA_966434075.1 uncultured bacterium | reverse complement strand
GTAAAACAGAATGACGGTCGCCACTTCGGGGCGCAGGGTGGCGAGCCACGAGGCGTAGGCCGCGCCCATCGAGAAGCCGACGGTTGCCACCCGTTCGCCGGTGCGGGCGGGTCGGCCCAGGAGGTAATCGAGCGCGGCTTCCTCTTTGGCGACCGCCGTGGCGCCCCCGTCGGCTTCGACCGTCCCGACGAGGGCTTCGGCCTCGGGGATGGTGGTGGCGATGCGCCCGTCGTAGAGGTCGGGGGCCAGCACGGTGTAGCCTTCGGCAGCCAGGCGGTCCGCGAGACCGGTAATGAACGCGTTCACGCCCCACCAGGGGTGACACAGCAGGATGCCCGGCCCTTTACCGGCCTCCGGTGTCGCCAGGTAGGCGCGCAGCGGCTCGCCCTGTCGCTCGATCGCGATGAATTCGCCCATGTGATTGGTGCTCCTTTCTCCTGTGCAATAGCGAGGTAGCGCGGCACAATCAGCCCCACCCCGCGCTACGCCGCATCCGCAAATTCGACCGCCACGCGGGTGGGCAGAAAGCCGGCCAGGCGACCGGCCTCGGCCTCGATCTCCCGGTGCAGCGGCGCTTCCGGCGGGTCAAACATACGGACCCGCACCCGCGTCTGGTCCTTGCGCGTGGCATACTCCCACACGCCGGCGATCTTGCCGTCGACCAGCACCACGGCGCTCACCCACGCGGCGGGCCGGAACACAGCGCCTTTGTGCTCGGGCGCCAGCATCGGCTCGATATGGCGGCTCTGCGCCAGCACGTACACGTCGAACATGGGCAGCAGGCGCACGCTCGGCGCCACCGGCACGTTCGCCAGCGCGTCCAGCGTGGAGCGCAGCGCGGTGGCCCGCCGGCCCTCCACGTCCACCGTCGTCACCTCATCGCCCAGCGCCGCGAACATCTGCTGCCCGAAGCTCGTCCCGCCGCCGTTCCACCAGAAGCCGAAGTCGCGGGGCGTGGCGGGGCCGTAGGCGCGCAGGTAACGCCGGGTCACTTCGCGCTGCGCCTCCTGCGGGTCCCACGCCCGCCACGCGGGGAGCCAGCGCTGGGGGTTCACGAAGGTGCCGGTGCGGCCCTCGCCCGGCCCGAAGCAGAGGTCGCCCCGGAACATCGCCGGCTTCCAGAGCGTGCCCCAACTGGATCCCAGCAGCGCGGCGCGCACGGCGGGCGTCCCCATGCGCTCGGCCACGGCACTCGCCAGCGCCTCGCGCGGCATCGGCTCCGCGCCGACCACTTCGGGCACCACGCGCACGAATTCGTCGTATTGCGCCTCGGTGAAGCCCAGTTGCAGGAAGTCATGGAGCCGGTGGCGCCCGCCCTCCGCACCGCGCGCCGCGACGATCAGCGGCAAATCCGCGGCGGCAAAGAGATGGATCGTGCCGCGCATGGCCCAGGTCTTAACGAGCGTGCGGTCCTGCCACAGCGCCCGCTGCACAGCGGCGCGCGTCAGCCCATCGACCCGCGCGCCCAGCGCCAGCTCGGCGGCGGACATCACCTGGGCCTGGACTCCCAGCACCTGCGCCGCCGCCCGCGCGCCGCCGGCTCCATCCACCCGCGGCGCCAGCCCCTGTTGCGCCAGCCGCCAGGCGCGCACTTGCTCCCATGTCAACGACATCATCGGCGCTACTCGATCCTTTCCCCACCCGGCTCACACGCGGCACCGGTCTGGGAGTCTCTATCCCGCGCCCCGAGCCAAAACCGGAAACACGGCTCTGGCCCACCTCGTCCCCGACCGGAGTATACCCCACCTCGCCACAACGGCGCGCAGAACACAATTAGCAGCAACGATGTCTGCGTCCTCTGTCTTCTCTGAAAGTGGGAAGGACGGATAGCCCTGGGGACTTGTCATTCTGAGCGCAGCGAAGAATCTCGCCGCGTCGGGGTTCAAGACGAGACTCTGCGCTGCGCTCAGAGTGACAAGCTACCTTTCATGCCCCGCAGTGTCCCACCGGGACACATCACACTCTGCGGTGAACTTAGGCGCGCGGGCGGCAATCCAAAATCCCGCCCCATACCCTGTAACGAATCCGGGCTGTCGGGAGACTAGATGGGTGAGGCGCACAACGCTCGCGGCCCCACCGGCAAGAATTTCGTTCCTGCTGCCGTTCGTTTAAAGGAGGTCCCGCATGGCTCATCCCCGCTGGTTGCTGACCCTCGTCACTTGCATGGTCGTCCTACTCGCTCTCGGGCTCTACTCTAGCACGCCCACCCGCGCCGCGGCCCGGACCGCCCCGCCCAGCGGGCAGGCGGTCGCTAGCCACCCCGACAAACATGGCACCCCTGGGGCGACGGCTACGCCGACCCGCACGCGGGTTCCCAAGCATGAGCCGACGGCGACCGCGACGGCGACCGCGACGGCGACGAACACCCCGACCGACACGCCCACCGTGCTCGTCCCGCCGCCCACCGTCACGCCGGCGATCCCGACCGCCACGCCGACTGTGCCCGTCCCGCCGCCCACCGTCACGCCAGGGGTCCCGACTGACACGCCGACTGTGCCCGTCCCGCCGCCCACCGTCACCCCGGTCGTCACTCTGACACCGCCCACCGTCACCCCGGTCGTCACTCTGACACCGCCCACCGTCACCCCGGTCGTCACTCTGACACCACCAACCGTCACGCCGGTCGTCACTCTGACACCACCGACCGTTACACCGGTCGTCACTCTGACACCACCGACCGTTACACCGGTCGTCACTCTAACACCGCCAACCGCCACGCCGACTGTGCCTGGCCCGCCGCCCACCGTCACGCCGACCGTGCCGGTTCCACAGCCGACCGTCACACCAGTGAGCCCGACGGTGCCTGTCCCACAGCCGACCGTCACGCCGGCGGTCCCGACCGCCACGCCGACGGTGCCCGTCCCGCAGCCGACCGTCACGCCGGCGGTCCCGACCGCCACGCCAACCGTGCCCGCCCCGCCCCTGCAGGGGCCGGGCAACAACCTGACCCGTAACCTTACCGCCCCACGGGGCAATTGACTCTGCCGGGAAACAGGTGTAGGCTGGGGATGCCGTCCCAAGGATGTATTTGCACCCTCGATGATGTACCCTCCCGCAGAAAAATAAGTAGCGCTGGGGAACGCGGCCCGTAAGACTCCCCCTCCGCCCAACTCCCGAAAGGAGAATCCCCAAAGTGGCTTTGACGTTTTCAGAAGACGACAACGCATGGCGTGGTAACGGTTCCAATTCCTATGTAGACCTCGGCAATCCCAGTTACCTCAATTTCACCGGCCCCATCACCATCGAGGCCTGGATCAACCTCACCGACGGCACCGGCATCCGCGACATTGTCGCCCACGGCTACAGCTTTAGTCCCAATGGTGAGGTCTTCCTGCGCATCAACAACGGCCGCTTCCAGGCCGGGTCCTGGGACGGCGCCGACCATCTGGCCGAGGCGCCGATGTACTCGACCGACGTGGGCCGCTGGATCCACCTGGCCGCCGTGTATGACGGCACCACCTGGGCCCTGGTGCGCGACGGGGCCTACGCCGGCCGCTCCGCGCCCACGACCGGGCCGGTGCCGGTGAACGCGCCGTGGGCCATCGGGGCGCGCGGCGGCGGCGGCGAACGCTCCTTCGCCGGGCGCATCCGCAACGTCGCCATCTGGAATACCGCCCGCAACCTGAACCAGATCGACGCCGATCGGATCGGCACGCCCAACTTCGCCGACCCCCACCTGCTCGGCTTCTGGGCGCTCGACGAGGGCACCAGCGGCGCCACGGCGTTCGACTACACGCCGCACGGGCTGACCGGCAGCTTTATGAACGGCTCGTGGGCCTACCCCTACGCGCTGGAGTTCAACGGCTCCAACGCCTTTGTGGACCTGGGCAACCCCGCGCCGCTGAACATCCAGGGCGCCATTACTCTGCTGGCCTGGGTCAAGCCCTACACGCTCGACGGCATGCGCAACATCCTGGCCCACGGCTACCGGCGGACTCCGAACGCCGAGGTCTACCTGCGGCTCATCAACGGCCAGTACCAGGTTGGCGCCTGGAACGGCAGCGACCATGCGGTGGTGGCGGCCATCCCCCGCGAGGATGTGGGCCACTGGGTCTGCCTCTGCGGCACCTATGACGGCTACACCTGGCGGCTTTACCGCAACGGCGAACTCGTCGGCCAGGCGGCGGACCCCGTCGGGGCCATCGCCATGGACGCGGCGTCGTCGGAGTTCTACAAGGACGGCAACTACGTG
>CBJNAR010000466.1:0-4196 GCA_966434075.1 uncultured bacterium | reverse complement strand
TGACCCAGGTCAGCCGCCCCTGGCGGTTGAGCGCGATCAGCACATACTGCGTGACGCCGTTGATGAAGCTGAAGGGCAGGTAGCAGATCAGGATCGCCAGCGCCCAGGCGGCGTAGGGCAGGTAGCCCGGCTTGCCCAGCGTGAAGATCGTGATCAGCGGCCCGGCCAGCACCACGGTGCCCGCGACCATCGGCAGGGCGATCAGCAGCATGAGCTTGACGGCCATGCGATAGTGTCGCGCCAGGGCCGCCTTATCGTGGATCGCGGCCCGCGCCATGGCCGGGAAAAAGGCCAGCACGACGATGGGCGGCAATATCTGGGTGACGTTGATGAACTTGTACGCCGCTTCGTAGATCGGCACATCCTGTGGCCGGTAGTGGTTGATGATAAACGAGTCGAAGCGGAAAAAGATGAACATCAGCAACCCGTTGACCATCAGCGGGAAGGCCACGACGAGCATCTGGCGGACGGCGCCCGTCTGCCAGCGGAGGGTGGGGGCGAAGAAGTCGCGCCACAGCAGGCGGTAGAACAGGAAAGCCGTCGCGGTGGTTGTCAGCAGCGACGCGGCACCCAGGCCCGGCGCGCCCCAGCCCAGCACCAGCGCGCCGACGCCCAGCATCAGGTTGACGAAGGCGGTGAGCACCGTCAGCCAGGCCGGCAGGCTCATGCGCTCGTAGGCGTTGTAGAGGGCCGTCACGGCGCTGGAGAAGGCGCCGGGCAGCAGGGCCAACCCCAGCAGCACCAGCGCGGTGGCCCCGGATGCCGAAAGCTGGAACACCCCGGACAGGGCCGGCGTGGCCGCCACGATCAGCAGGGCGAGGCTGGCGACGGCCGCCAGCCCTAACCGCGCCGCAAGCGTTTCCGCGAAATAGGTCCGCGTCTTCGCCAGCGCGTCGGCGTCGCCGCGATGCGCGGCGACCTCGCGCGTGAGCCAGGTGCTCAGGCCCCAATCGGTGATGATCCCGGCGTAGGTGGTGAGCAGCGCGGCGATGAGGTAGCCTTGCAGTTCGTTCGACTGGCCGGGCGAGGCCATCAGCCGGAACATGGCGGCGGCATAAGCCGTGGTCAGGAAGCGACCGATAAGCTGGGCGGCGACCGGGCCGGCGATGTTGCGCGCGATGCGCCGCGCCCCGCCCACGGTCGCGGCAGCCGGCGGGGCGACAGACGGGTCGGCCACCGGCGCGGGGTTACCTGAAGGTTGCAATGAGCAGAACCACCGTCCCCACCATCATGCAAATCGAGCCGATGCAGAAGATCGCGATCATCCAGATCCAGGCCGGGGCGTTCGCGATGGCCTGCCGCCAGGGGATGTGCCGGTCGGCGGCGTCCTCGGCCTCTGGCGGGGCCTCGTCCGGCAAGCCGGCGGGGGCATCGGCGGGCGCCGGCGCCACGGCGGCGGCGGGCACGACAGGGGGCCGGGCCACCGGCTTGTGAACCGGCGCCGGCTCGTCATCCCATTCGTCAACCCGCTCAGGCATCTCCCTGTTCCCTTTCCGGCACTGGTATTCGCGCGACTCCCGTATTATACCGGGCGCCACCGACCCGCGTCAAAGCCGGCGCTTGTTCGGCACCGCGAAGACGCGAAGGACACGAAGAGTATGACTTTTACAAACGATCTTCGCGCTCTTCGCGTCTTCGCGGTGAACTCGGTATCAGGGCCGGGCGGCCAGGCTGTTCGCCGCGCTGCCGAGACCGGGCCGGAAGGTGGCGGCGGCCACGTCGATGATCTTGGCGGCTTCGGCGCGCGTCGTGTTGGCATAGGGCCGGAAGGTGCCGTTCTCGTAACCGGAGATGACTTGCAGGTTCGCCGCCGTCTCGATATAGAAGTAAAAGGGGCTGCCGTAGGGCACATCGCCAAACGTGGGCGTCTCCGGCGTATCGAGCGCCCAGCCGCGCGCCAGCACAACCATCTTCGCCAGTTCGCCCCGCGTGATGGGCGTGGTGGGCCGGAAGGTGCCGTCGGCGTAGCCCACGACGATGCCCCGCGCGTAGGCCGTCTCGATGTACGCATAGAGCGGGTGGGTGGGCGGCACGTCGCGGAAGTGCGGTCCGCTCAGTGTGTCGAGGTCGATCTGCCCGGACAGCACGACGATCTTGGCGACCTGGCCGCGCGTGATATTCACCTGCGGGCGGAAGGTGTTGTCGCCGTAGCCGCTGACCGCGCCCCGGTTCACCAGGTCCTGCACGAAGGGGCCGAACCAGTCGGTTTGCGGGCAGACATCCGAGAAGAGGCAGCCCGGCCCGATGGTCGGCGTGGGCGTGACCGGGCGCGGCGTGGGCGGCACGGGCGGGCGCGTCGCCGTCGGCGGCACGGCGGTGGGCGGGACCGGGGGCGGGGTCGCGGTGGCCGGGGGCGGCCCGTGGCCGGGCGGATTGGCGATGGCCGCCGCCGTATTGATCAGCCCGTAGCCGTAGGAGTCGTCGCGGCCCGGCGCGCCCAGGTCGGTCGCCGTGCGCTGGATGCGGTCGACAATCGTCGCATTGGTCCACCCCGGCCCCGTGCTGAGCATGAGGGCGGCCAGACCGGAGACAAAGGCCGCCGCTTGCGACGTGCCGATCTCCTGGCCGTAGCCGGTCTGGTAGTTGCTTTGCAGGCCCAGCGGCCAGCTACTGAGGATGAAGCGGTCGGGCGGGTCGTTGCTGAAGCGGGCGTTGCCGCCGGGCGCGGTCACGTCGACGAAGCGGTTGTACTCCGAGTAGTAAGCGCGGGCATTGTCGCTGCCGATGGCCGCCACCGAGACAACATTGTCGTACGAGGCGGGATACTCCACCGGGTTGCCGCCGTCGCCGGAGTTACCCGCCGAGCCCACCACCACCAACCCGGCGCGCCAGGCGTCGTTGATCGCCGCCTGCTCGGTGCCGCTGTACGTGGTGCCGCCGAAGCTCATGTTGATGACCTGGGCGCGATGCTGGATAGCGTAGGCGATGCCGTTGATCCAGGCTTCGCTGGTCAGGTTGCCGCCGCTGTCGGCCACTTTGATCGGCAAGATGGATGCGCGCCAGGCCAGGCCCGCGCCGCCGACGCCGTTGTTGCCCCCGCCCGCGATGATCCCGGCGATGTGTGTGCCGTGGCCGTTATCGTCCTGTGGCGAGGCGCCGGGCCGGGCATAGTTCACGCCGGGCACAATGCGCCCGGCAAACTCCGGGTGGTTCAGGTCGAGGCCGGTGTCGAGCACGGCCACGATGACGCCGGGCACCTGGGCCGTGCTCCAGGCGGCGGGGGCGTTGATGCGCGGGTAGGCCCACTGCACCGGGTAGAGCGGGTCGTTGGGGGTGACGGCCAGGGCGTGGACATGGCGGATCAGATTGGGGTCGGCGGCGAACACGTCGGGCTGCTTTTGCAACCGGGCCGCCGAGTCCGTCTCTCGACCAGGGGTGACGCCGACAACATAAGTACCGGCCACCGCCAGCGGGCGCTGGACGACGGCGCCGATGCCCAGTCCCGCGGCGATCAGCGCGCGCTGCGCGCCCGCCGGCTCCATGGCGCGCCCGCCGCCCTGCTCCTTGAAGCGCACCACGATCTCGCCCGGCACGGTTTCGACCACATCGGTTGTGCCGGGGGCTGGCGTGGCGCTGCCCGCGAACCCGCCGGTCGGCGCTGTGGCCTGGGCGGCGGGCACCCTGCCGGGATGCGGCGCGGGCGCGGCCCACAACGCGGCGCCGCCGGTGAGCAGCGCGGCCAATAGCCCGGTGATCAACCCGCGAGCCACGCGCGGGGAGGTGCCTCGGTAGCGCATTGTTGGTCTCCTGGGACGGGGCGGCGCGCCGTCACCGCGCGCAGGGCCGGTCCGCCGGCTCCTACCGGCTGCGAGCTTCGCCGGGCCACAATTCGGGCCGGAATACCTCCGCCGGGATCAATTGCTGCGTGCCGCCCGGCGGCGTCCAGAATAGAAAACAGGGTTCGCGCCAGCCCGGCGCGAGGTCCTGGAACCGGAACGTGTGCGGCCCCGCGGCCAGCGTGATCGTCGCCTCGTACAGCGGCACGTTGAGCGCGCTGCGCCCGGCGGGCGTCCAGGTGACGGCGGCCCCGTCGAGCCACAGCCCCGGCGTGCCGCCGATGTCTGCCGTGAAGGTATAGCGCCCGCTTTGCGGCGCCTGCAAGGTGCCGCGCCACTCGCCCACAAACGGCCCCGTGTCCGCGAACGGCGTATAGAAATGGAACCAGTTCACCGCCGGCTCCTCGCGCACCAGGCTCA
>CBJNAR010000465.1:0-4207 GCA_966434075.1 uncultured bacterium | reverse complement strand
TGAGCGAGCAATACCCGACTCGCATGAAGCGCATCGGCCTGCAAGACACCTTCGGCGAGTCCGGCCCCGACGACGCCTTGCTCGAAAAGTACGGCCTCACCCCGCACCACATCGCGGACGCCGCGCGCGAACTGCTGCGCACCTAGCACGCGCACGGCAGGATCGAGGCGAACAGCAAACAGGGCCGCGCGGCGTAGATGCCGCGCGGCCCCGGCCATTTACCGGCACCGCCGCTGCTTTTGCGGTGTAGGGGCCGGTTTCAAACCGGCCTGCCGCCCTATCGCGGTGTAGGGGCCGGTTTCAAACCGGCCTGCTGCTCATCAGGTGAGCGCCGTCCCTACGGCAGCGACGGATTGGCGTTGCGCGCCAGTTCGAGCGCCATGTCTGGGAACCACTGCCCGGCCGCCGGGTCGATCATGTTGCGCACCGGGTCGAGCGGGCCGCTCGTCCAGCGATAGCACTGGCCGTCGGACTCGCCGGGGATCTTCACCCAGAGGTAGGCATCGAGTAGGGGCACCCCGGTGTCGGCGGTGGGGCGGTAGCCCAGGCCGCGGTCGGGCGGGTTGCACCAGTCCTGCGCGTCGCCCGGCGGGTGGGGCGGCGGCACCCACGGCCCCTGACCGTTGCGACTCGTGTCGACGACGAAATGCACGGTGGGCACGGCGTGGCCCATGTTGGCGGCGTACCAGTCGTCGCTGTAGTGCCAGGTGCTGATATCGTTGGGATCGACCGTGCCGAAAGGCGAGTAGTACTGGCTGGCGCACCAGTCGTAGTGCCCCAGCCGCCAGCCGCCCTCCTCCGGGTCGTTGGCGAAGGCGATGCATTGCGAGATCCAGGTGCCGAAGTGCGTCTCGTAGTCGGTCCAGCGGTAGTTGGAGACGTTCAGGAAGAAGCCTTGCACGTCGAGCACGCCGCCCGCGGCGAGGCGGGCCGCCATGTCGCCCACGGCGTGCCAGGCGCTGTGCCCGGCGTCGAGATAGACCAGCGCGTTGGGGTCGCGCAGCAGGGCATGGGCCGCGTAGTTGATCAGGCTGACCCGGTCGTAGGTATCGGGCTGGCCGCAATCCGTGGGCAGCAGCGCGAGGCCGTCGGGTTCGAGAAGGACGATCGCCTGGTGATCGCCCAGGCCCGCGGCGAACCCGTCGATCCATGCTTTATAGGCGTCGCCCGTGGGCGCCCCGCCCGCCGAGTACTGCGAACAGTCGCGACCGGGGACGTTATAGGCGACCAGGACGGGGACGGTGCCCTTGCCCGCTGCCTGCTGGACGATCTGCTTGACGCTTTGCTGGACACCCTGGGGCGTGCCGCTGGTGAACCAGACCGCCTGCGGGATGGCGATCATTTCGCGGATCAGGTTGGCGTCGGCCTGTTGCTGATGAGAGGTAAGATAGGCGATCTGCGCAATCGCGCCGTGGTTGGGTTGCGGGACGTAGAACCGGGTGTTCGGGTCGAGGTTCACACTTGCTGCCGCGGCCCCGGTCGCGGCGAACAGCGGGGCGATTGCGGTCAGCGCGGTTGCCAGTGCGCTAACCAGGGCCAATAAACGTCTGAAACTCCTCCGGCGTGCCATCTGCGCTCCTTTCGTCGATCCCGCTGCCCGCCGGGTGCCCGGCGGCGGTGCGGTCTCGATCCCCTGGTGAATGTTTCGCCGCTACTCGCGGCAGGAGCCAACAACCGGCACGCTCCTGGTCTTCGCGCCGGCCTTACCGAAGCGCCCCCTGGTAGGCATCTTAGCACCGAATCGGCCTGGAGTCAAAGAGCAATCGCCAGCCGGCGCGGGATGCAAAAAGGGGCGCCGCCGGGGCGCCCCTGTGGTCATGATCTATGTGTGCTCCGGGCTTCGCAGGCTAGCGGTACCAGCCCTCCAGCACCGGGGTGCCGGTGCTGCTGCCTTGCTCGGTATCGGTGATGCGAATCCCGGCCATCTGATTAGGATCGGCGGGCGTATTGACAACCGCCCAGGCCACTCCCGCCCCGTCGCAGACGAGATGCCCGGCCAGCACCGGGGCGGTGTTGCCGTGCTTGAGCAGCCAGACCTGGTAGGTGCCGCCGGTGGTCGGCAGGTGGGCGGCCATGATACCGAGCCGGTTATGGCCGGGCGCCATGATGGCCTGGCCGCTGGCCGCGCTGTCGGGGTTGGTGGCCTTCAGCATCGCCATCTGGGAGTTGGGCTGTTGCAAGAGATCGCGCAGTTCTTGTTGCTCGGTCAGGGTCTCGTTCATCATTTCGACCCGCTGGGTCATGATGCCGATCCAGATGCCGGAGCCGACCAGCAAGAGCAGGCAGGCGGCCAGCGCGGCGGGGGCGAACCGGCGGTAGGCGGCGCCGAAGCGGCCCGGCGCGCGCGGTTGGCGGGGGCGAGCCGCGGCAGCTAAGGGAAAGGGGCGGGCACCCTCCGCGGGCGGCGCCGTAACGGCGATGGCCTGCAATACCTTGGCACGCAACGCGACGGGCGGGGCTACCTGGGGCACCGCAAACGCCAATTGCTCGACCGTGTCCTGGAAGTCGTGTAGCTGCTTCACACAGGGCGGGCAAATCGCCAGGTGATCGCGCACCGTCTCTTCTTCATCGACATCCAGCGCCCCGGCTGCCGTAGCCGGGAGCAGGAGTTCTACTTCTCGACAGGTAACGTGTTTCATGATCCTTCCGGCCCGCACGAGTCACAACTGCTGGGGGGTGACGTATAGGTTGAATGCTCGCTCGTCCGATGGCGCCCAGCACGGCCCATCGGCGTCTCCACCTTTTATACGGAAAGGCCCGAGATTTGGACGTACCCGGTAGCCGCCTTGCCGCCGAGTTGGCTACATTTCGCTGGCTTGCACCTCGGCGGCCAGCAAATTGCGCAATTTTTGCAGTCCCAGCCGCAGGCGCGTCTTGACGGTGCCCAGCGGCTCTTGCAGGCGTTCGGCGATCTCGCGGTGGGTGAAGCCCCCATAATAGGCCAGCGCGATGACGCGGCTTTGCTCGGGCGGGAGCTGGCGCAGGGCTTCCTGGATGCGCACCCGGCGCATGCCGCCGAGCGCGGCTTCCTGGGGGTCGACGGCCTCGTCCGCGGTCGCCCCGCCCAGGCTGGAGCGGAAGGCCTGCTCCAGTTCGCCGGGGGTCGCCAGGTCGTAGGACGTGGTCACTTTGGCGCCGCGCGCCCGGCGGCTGCGCAATTCGTCGATGGCGCGGTTATGGGCAATCGCCAGCAGCCAGGAGGAGACCCGGCCCCGGCCCACCTGAAACTTGCCTGCGGCTTCCCAGGCGCGCAGGAACACATCCTGCGTCACCTCTTCGGCGGAAGCCGCATCGTTGAGAATGTGGAAGACAAAGGAAAAGACCAGCCGGTCATACTGATCGTACAACGCGGCCAGCGCCGTGGGATCGCGAGCGGCCATGCGCGCAATCAAATCTTCGTCTTCAGCGTTTCGCTGCTGCTGCTGCTGATCCAAGCCTTGTTCCTTTGCAATCTCACGCAATGCGGATTATATCATCCCCAGGGTTATTGAACAACCACGCGACTTGTATTATACTGGCCGTGCATCCGCGCCACAGGGCGCCGCGGCAGGATCCCCCCAGCCAGCAGGAGGACAACGTGAGCACGATCAAAGCGAGCGAACTCAAAGGCCGCGCGGTGGTCAGCTTGAGCCAGGCCGAAAAAATCGGCAGCGTCGTCAGCGTGATCCTGGATCCCGCGGCGAGCCGGGTGGCCGGGCTGACGGTCCGCACCGGCATTCTGGGCGGTCCCAAGCTCCTGCGGGCCAGCGATATCCGCAGCCTGGGCATCGACGCCGTGACCATTCACGACAGCAGCCTGCTGCATGACGACTCCGGCGAAGTCCCGGAACTGAAAGACCTGCCCACGCTGGACGACATGATCGAAATGAAGATCATCAGCGAGAGCGGCCAGTTGCTGGGCGCCCTGGGCAATGTCGAAATCGATCCGGATCAATACCAGATTACGCGCTATGAACTGAGCGGCACGTTGTGGGACCAGTTGACGCATAGCAACCGCACTTTCGACGCGGCACCGGGTCTGCGCTTCGGCAAGCAATTGCTCATCGTTCCGGACGCGATCGGCGCGGCCTTGCAGCGGTCGAGCACCCCGCCCGATGCTGGGCTCGAACCCCTGCTCCCGACCGCCCCGCCGCCCGGCGCGACGCCGCCCGCGCCGCCCGCCGAGAGCGCGACCTTTACGCCCGCGCCGCCCCCGGCAGACACCGCC
>CBJNAR010000464.1:0-4233 GCA_966434075.1 uncultured bacterium | reverse complement strand
GCTGCCGGCCCCTAGCCCGCCACCGGGAGCAATATCGCAGCCGGCGACAGTTAGACTCGCCCAATTCTATTGTCGCTGCCCAACGTCAACAGGCGGGTATCCATGCGTTACAGGATCGTGAAGAAGCCCGAGTCTGTTACCCTGCCGGCTGGCCGCCCTTAGCCCCGGCGGGACTCGCACACGCCCGTAATGGTCCGATCTCTGCTACACCATTGGCGAATCCGCCACGGTCCCGCCCATGCCGGCGTTCCTGGGGCCGGGCGCGGGTAGCGCGGCAAGGAGCAGCACCATGTGCTGCTGGCCGGCTATCGGGGGGATCGCCGGGGTGCCCTGCGGCAGCTTTTCCTGGACAACCCGGCGCTGCGCACCCCGGATCTGGCGGATACGCCGTTCGCGGGCGCGCCGGGCAACCAGGTCATTTTCGCGTCCTTTGCGTCTCCGCGGTGCCCGATATACTGGTATGGATGTGTGGGCGGGTGTCAGTTCACGAACTCCAGCGCGACCGGCGTATGCCAGAAGGCACTCAGCCGTTCGACTTCGGCGGCGATGCCGTCGCGGATAGGCGCCGTGGCGGGCGCGAACATCTGCACCTGGACGGTAGTTTGCGCGGGCCGCGCCGTGTAGTCCCAGACGCCGGCCATCCGCCCGCCGACCAGCACCACGGCGGAGATCCAGCCCTGGGGGCGGAAGACCCGGCTTTTGAACGCGGTGGGCAGCAGGGGTTCGAGATCGCGTCCCAGCCCCAGCGTATAGGCGTCGAACAGCGGCAGCAGGCGCACGCCCTCCGCCGTGTCGCACGCCGGCATCGGCTCCAGCGTGGCCCGCAGGGCATAGGCCGGCCAGCCCTCGACCTCGACGGGTTCCAGTTCGTCCCCAAGCGTGCGGAAGAGCTTGCGCGCGGCGCCGATTCCCGCGCCGCCGCCCCACCAGCGGGCGAAGTCGACCGGCGTGGCCGGGCCGTAGGCGCGCAAATAGCGGCGGGCGATCTCGCGCAGCGCCTCGTGCGGATCGACGGGTTGCCACTCGCGCAGCCAGGCACTGGGGCGCACGAAGGTCACGTTGCGACCCTGGTTGGGGCCGAAGCAGAGGTCCCCGCGCCAGGCTGACGGCTTCCAGAGCGATCCCCAGCTTGAGGCCAGCAGCAGGGGCCCCAGTTCGGGCGCGCCGATCTGCGCGGCCACCGCCGCTGCGAGCTGTTCGCGGGTCAGCGGTTCGCTGCCCAGGACCTGCGGCACCGCGGCGAGGAACGCCTCGTACTGGGCCGGGGTGAAGCCGTAATAGGTGAAATAGGCCAACCAGTTGCGCGTCGCGGTGATGCTGCGCGCGGCGACGTACAGCGGTAATTCGTGGGCCGGGAGCAGGTGCAGCGTGGCGCGCATGGCCCAGGTCTTGACTAGCGTGCGGTCCTGCCAGAGCGCGGCCTGCACATCCTGCGGCGTCAGGCCGTCCACGCGCGCCCCGATCGCCAGTTCGGCGGCGGACATCACCTGGGCCTGGATGCCGCCGGTGCGCGTCACGGCCTGAACATATTCCGCGCGGGGCAGGCGCGGGGCCAGCGCATGCTGGGCCAACCGCCAGCCATGCACCTGGCGCCACGTCAGGGCCTTCACCGGGCGGCGCCCGCGGGGGTGGCGACGAGGGCCACGACGGCCCGGAACAGATGCTGTTCGCCGATCTGCACGTCGAATCCGGCGGCGCGCAGCAGGTCGGGGGTGCGGCGGTTCAGGTAGCAGCCGACGAAGTGGTTGTTGATCGGGCTGGCGGCGTCGGCGAGCAGGCCAAGCACGGGATTGGGCGGGCGGATGTGCTCGATAGCCAGCAATTGCCCATCGGGGCGCAGCACGCGCCGGATCTCGGCGAACAACTGCGCCGGGCGCGGAATGCCGCAGAGGCCCAGCGAACTGACCACCGTATCAAACGATGCGTCGGGGAAGGGCAGCGTCTGGAAGTCGAGCCGGCGCAACTCGACCGGGAAGGGCAGGGCGGCGGCCTTGGGCCGGGCCTGCGCCAGCATGCCCTCGCTGACATCGACGGCGACCAGGCGCGTGAGGTCGGGCGGGTAGTGGGCGAACGTGGCCCCGGTGCCCACGCCGAGTTCGAGCACCGTGCCGCGTGCCCGGCGCACTAGCGCGGCGCGCATGCCTTCGAGGAACGCCCAGTGCGTTGTGTCGTCGTAGGTGCGGGCAACGCGGTTGTAAATCCGCGCCACCCGCCCGGCTTCGGCCATAGTCGTACCTCCCGCTGTGTCGCTGCCTCCCGCCCGGCCGCCCGGCGCGGCCCGTACCCGCGCCCAGCAGGAAGCGCGCCGCCGGTGGGGATCCGCAGGCCCTGCGCGTTCGTAATCTCCCCGGCGCGGGCTACGTTCCTATGGCAGCGCTGATTCGCGGTAACAGGCGCGGTTTTTGCTGTGGTAGAGGCAGGGCAGTGGGTAGGCAAGGCCGCTGGCAGCACAGCGCGCATGATGCGGCGGGCGGGCCGGGAGCGGCCCGGCGGGTAGAGACGAGGGACTGCATGATTGAAGGACATATCTCTGGGGGCCGGCGACGGCAGGGACGGGAACACGAGACCCGCATCTGGGACCGGGCGGCGCCCGACGCGCCCCTGTTTCCGGCGGACAGCGTGTTGCGCCGGCTGGCGAGCGAGTCGGCGTTGATGCTCGGCGGGGGGCGGGCGCTGCTGTTGCAACTGGCGCATCCACTGGTCGCGGCGGGGGTCGCCGCGCATAGCGGGTTCCGGCAGGACCCGCTGCTGCGGCTGGAGCGCACCATGGACCTGATGCTGGCGCTGGTGCTGGGCAACCAACAGCAGGCGCGCGAGATGTTGCGCCGGTTCCACGCGGCCCACGTGCCCATCCGCGGCGCCCTGGCCGAGGACGCGGGCCGCTATGCCGCGGGCACGGCCTACAACGCGGCGGACCCGGCGCTACGCCTGTGGGTGCTTGCCACGCTGATCGACACGACGCTGCTGGCCTATGAGCAGTTCGTGGCCCCGCTGACGGCCCGCGAGCACGAGGCGTTCTACGCCGACTCGCTGGTCTTCGCGCGGCGCATGGGCCTGGGGGCCGGGGTGATGCCGCCCACGCTGGCGGCGTTCGGTGCCTATATGGACACGATGCTGCACAGCGACGCGCTGGTGGTGAGCGCGACGACGCGCGACCTGGCCCAGGCGGTGTTGCACCCCAACGTGGGCCTCGTGCCGCGCACGGGCATCCGGGTGGCCGGGTTCGTGGCCGCGGGGCTGCTGCCGCCCCGGCTGCGCGCCGCCTACGGTCTGCCCTGGGATGCCCGGCGGCAGCGCGCGCTGGATCTGCTGAGCCGGACCCTGCGCACCATCCACCCGGTCCTGCCGCGGGCCCTCCGGCTCATGCCGCAGGCGGGCGGGTCGGGCCTGGTCGATTGGGCCATCCACAGCGGGCGCCCGCGGGCCTGACCCCCCGGCCCCCTTCCCAGAGCGGGAAGGGGGAGAGAGGCATGTGGCGCGGGAGCGAGTCGGCTTAGGGTTCGAGGACGCCGTCCGTGCGGCCCTCGATAGCGATGCGCACCTGTTGGACGGTCGGGAACTGCATGAGCGTGCGCGTGATCTGCGCGCGAATCAGGCGCACGCGCAGCGATCCGCCGCCGTAGGCGCGCAGTTCCTGGGAGAAGTCGGCGGTGGCCACGCCGCCGCTGATGTTCAGGCTACGCAGGGTGACGCGCGGCCCCCAATCGGCGGCTCGGCCCGGATAGCCGAGCACCTGCTCGGGCGCCGGCAGCGCGGTGTGGTAGCCGACCTGGCTGACGGCGGGCGGCCCCCACAGCAGTTCTTCCAGCGCGGCCGTGCCGATCCGCGCCGTTTTCAGGATCCGGCGTGGCTGCGGGGTGACGACCTCGGCGCCGCTGACGGTCCAGTAGAGCTGGATCTGCTGCGTGCCGGGGTCATTCGGGCTGACCAGCGTCACTTCTTGAGACGCCAACAGGCGCCCGGCGGCGTCGCGGAGCGCCAGGGTGGCGGGTTGTGTGGGTGGTTCGGGCGGTTGCAACAAGTTGACCCAGTCGGGGTTGGCGGCGACCAACCCCTGCCCGGCGGGACCGGGCAGCACCGGCAGCCGGTTGGTGAGGGTGGTGCCGTCGCGCCAGGTGAGCACGGCGGTGACTTCATCGCCTGGGCGCCCGGTCTGCGCCAGGATGTACAGTGGCAGCAGCACCTGCGCGCCAGGGGCCGGGATGCTGATGGTGGCCCCGCCCACCGGACGGG
>CBJNAR010000463.1:0-4243 GCA_966434075.1 uncultured bacterium | reverse complement strand
CGGGCATCGACTTCGAGGCCGTTACCGAGGCGATCCAGCAAGGGGCTGTCGGTAAAATCATCGACGTGCAGCAGGGATCGGAAAACGGGGCCGGCACGCGCGTCGAGATCTACGTCGACTGAGATGTGGGCTACCCTTTCACCAACATCCGCCATTACCATCGGCCCCAACGGTGCGACCGGGGGCGTCACAAAGGAGTCTGGTATGAATCCGACGACGAACGAAAACGGGCTGTTATTTGAGCTGAGCGGCACGCAGACGCCGCGCATCGTGATCGAGCATCTGAACGGCGATGTCACCATCGAAGGCTGGGAACGTAACGCCGTCCAGGTCGGGGCGCGCGACAAGCGCGACGCCGAGGGCCTGGAGGAGTTGCTGGATGTCGAGCAGCACGGCAACGACCTGAAGATCAAGCTCGACCTGGGCGGCGCGGCCCGGCGGCGCGCCCGCCGGCACCGGGAGGATTTCGAGAATTTCGACGATTTTGCCGAGGGCATGGCCGAGATGCGTGAAGTGTTCCGCCATCTGGGCAAGAGCTTCAACGCCGACCTGGTGGTGCAGGTGCCGCATACCTGCGACATCACCGTGCGCACCTTCAACGGCGATGTGAGCCTGCACCGGGTCCAGGGCAAGCTCTACGTGCAGAACACCAGCGGCGACATCAGCCTGCACGAGATCCGGGGTAACGTGCTGGTCAAGAGCGCGTCGGGCGACGTGGAGATCAAGGAGTTGCGCGGCCGCCTGGGCGTGCGCACCGCCAGCGGCGACCTGTCGATCCAGGATAGCGAACTGGCGGCGTTGAGTGCCGGCACGGCCAGCGGCGACGTGCAGTTCCTGGGTGCGCTCCTGCCCGCCGAGGACTATGAGATCCAGACGGTCAGCGGCGATGTGGAGTTCGTGCTGCCGGAGAACCGCCGGGCCAGCGTCGAGATGCAAACAGTCAGCGGCGACATCTCGTGCAGCCGCGGCCTAACTCATGAGATCGAGAAGCGCAACAAGCGCCATCGCATCGTGCATATCAACGGCGGCGGCGAGGTCATCGTGCGCGTGCGGACGACCAGCGGCGACCTGACCGTGACCCCCGGCCCTGAGTACCACGGCGGCTACTCCGCCGATATGCCCGCCGCCGAAGTCTCGGTCGCCCCGGAGGCGGACGCGGGCGACGAGACGCGAGCCTTCACGGACGACGAAGCCACTGCGGCACGGGTCGCCATGCAGGGCGACGGCGGCGGGGTCGAACCCGGCCAGACACAGCGCCTCGACGCGCACGCCGAGGATCGGTCCGGCCCCCGCAAGTCGGCGGAGATGACCATCCTCGACGCCATCGAGAACGGCGAAATGTCCGTGGACGAGGGCCTGCGCCGGCTGAACGAGCTAGCGCAGTAAGCGCCGGCACGGCCTCCCGGCCAGGGAGGATCGGGGGCGCCCCCGCGGGGCGCCCCACCTGTTTCCCCCGTCCTCTCGTAGAAAAGGAGTACCCCCATGCCGGTAACCACCGTGCGTATCGAGCCGCTGGATCCCCATGCCATTACCGAGGACCAGATCGCCGCCGTGCATGTACTCATGTCGCGCAGCGAGGCCGAGCGCTTCCCCAACGACCCGCCGCGCCCGCTGGAGCAGACAGCGGCGCTCTTCCGCAATATTCCCCCATTCTTCGACCTGCGTATCTGGGCCGCCGGGACCGAAGATCGGAGCACCCTCCTGGGCTATGGCATACTGGTTATGCCGCGCACCGAGGAGAACCAGCATGCCGCGCAGATTGAGATGGAGGTGCTGCCGGAGGCGCGCCGCCACGGACTGGCCAAGCGCCTGCTGATCCCGATAGTCGACGCCGCCGCGCAGGCCGGGCGCCGCCTGCTCATCGCGAACACCAACAGCAATCAGCCGGGCGGGGCCGCGTTGATGGAGCGCCTGGGCGCCGGCGCCGCGCTGGTGGGGCACATCAATCAGCTTGTCGTGGCCGGCGTAGACCGCGCCATGCTGCGCGCGTGGCAGGAGCATGCTGAGACGCACGCCCCGAACTTCACCCTGGGCCTGTGGGAAGGCGCCTACCCGGACAGCCACCTGGACGAGATTGCCGCCCTGTTCCAGGCGATGAACCTGGCCCCGCGCGGCGACCTGGACGTGGAAGACTTCCGCTGGACCCCGGAGCAGATGCGCCAGATCCAGGACATGAAGATCGGGCGCGGCGGCATCCCCTGGACAATGTATCTGCGCGACAGCACCACGGGCGACCTGGCCGGGTTCACCGAGATCAACTGGAACCCCAGCCAGCCGGCCGTCGTCTGGCAGGGCGGCACCGCCGTCTGGCCGAAGTACCGCAACCAGGGCCTGGGCCGGCGCCTGAAGGCGGCGATGCTGGAGAAGGTGCTGCGGGATCGCCCGCAAGTCGAATACATCCGCACCGAGAACGCCGACTCCAACGCGGCGATGCTCAAGATCAACCAGGAACTGGGGTTCCGGCCCTACTACTCGGAGACGACGTGGCAGGTCCCGGTCGATCAGGTCCGCGCTTACCTGGGGACAACCTAACCCCTGGCCAACCTAACCCCCCGGCCCCCTTCCCGCCGCGGGAAGGGGGAGACGGATGGATCCGCACGAGGGAAGCGGGGTAGGGGCCGATTGCAAACCGGCCCGTGCGACGGCCACACCCGCTGTAGGGGCCGATTGCAAACCGGCTCGGCGACAAGCCCGCTGTAGGGGCCGATTGCAAACCGGCTCGGCGACAAGCCCGCTGTAGGAGCCGGTTGCAAACCGGCCCGCCCCGCAGGACGGCGGCAATAAGGAGCCTTCAGGATGATCGCAGTATTACGTCAGCGCAACTTCGCTCTGCTCTGGTTCGGGGGCCTGATCTCCATGGCGGGCGATTGGGTCTTGCGGATCGGCCTGCCGCTCTACATCTACCAGGTGACCGGCTCGACGCTGGCGACCGGGATCATGTTCATGGCCGCGATGCTGCCCAGCCTGCTGCTGGGGTCGGTGGCCGGGGTCTTCGTGGACCGCTGGGACCGCAAGCAGACCATGGTGATCGCCAACGTGCTGCTGGCGGGGAGCCTGCTGCCGCTGCTGCTGGTGCGCTCGGCGGAGTGGGTCTGGATCGCGTATATCGCCGCCTTTGCCCAGTCGTGCATCGCGCAATTCTTCGACCCCGCCGAGTCGGCCATGCTGCCGCTGCTGGTGGGCGAGGAACACCTGCCGACAGCCAACGCGCTCAACGCGTTGAACAACAACCTGGCCCGGCTGATCGGGCCGGCCATCGGCGGCGTGGTGCTGGCGGTGGGCGGGCTGACCGGGGTGGCCCTGGTCGACGCGGCATCGTTCCTGATCGCGGCGGGGATGATCGCGCTGATCACGGCTAATGGCCGCGCCGTGCGCGCCGAGACGCCCGCTGCCGCCGAGGGCGCCGGGGGGCGCTGGCTGGCCGTCTGGCGCGAGTGGGTGGAGGGGCTGCGCATCGTGGTCCAGACGCGCACCGTCGCCATTATCTTCCTCTTGCTGGGGATCACGTCGCTGGGCGAAGGGGTGATCTCGGTGCTGTTTGCCCCGTTCGTGAGCAAAGTCCTCGGCGGGGGCGGGACCGAATTCGGCGCCATCGCCAGCGCGCAGGCCGTCGGCGGGCTGATCGGCGGCGCGCTGATCGGCGAGGTGGCGCGGCGCGTGCGGCCCGGCCGGCTCATCGGCGTGTGCGGCATCCTGTTCGGGCTGATCGACCTGGCGATCTTCAACTACCCCGTCTTCGGCGCCGCCGTGATTCTCATGGTGCTAGTCGGGCTGCCGGGCGTCGGCTTCAGCACGGGCGTGACGACGCTGCTGCAAACAAGCACGGCCAACCAGTACCTGGGGCGCGTGTTCGGCGCGCTCGGCACCACGGCGTCCTTGCTGGCGCTGATCGGCGCGGGGCTGGCCTCGGTGCTGGGCGACCGGATCGGCATCGTGCCGGTGCTCAACCTGCAAGGCGCCGGATATATCCTGGCCGGGAGTTTGGGCCTGGTGCTGCTGGCGCACGTGGCGCTGCCGCGCGCGCAGGCGCCGGTAGAAGAAAGCCTGCCCGCGTAGCCGGCGAGCCGGGCCGGTTTCAAACCGGCCCCTACACCGCGGAGCGGGTCGCTTGCGACCGATCCCGATATGGCGGGCCGGTTTCAAACCGGCCCCTACATCGCGGAATGGGCGCGGTCCGCTGCTAGGTCTGCGGGCGGAGAGAAATCGGTCTCACGATGTATGGAACGCGAAGCGGGCATCCGCG
>CBJNAR010000462.1:0-4243 GCA_966434075.1 uncultured bacterium | reverse complement strand
TACGTCACCGACGGTGATCGCCTCGTTATCATTGCGTCCAAAGGGGGCGCGCCCAGTAATCCCGACTGGTACTACAATGTACTAGCCAACCCGCTCGTGACGGTTGAACTCGGCAACGAACAGTTTCAGGCGCGGGCGACCCCTGTTACCGACGAACCGGAGCGATCCCGCCTCTATGCCAGGATCGTTGAGCACCGGCCCGACTTTGCGGAGTATGAGCGAAAGACCAGCCGCAAGATTCCCGCCGTCATCCTGGAACGAGTAAGCTACTCGGCATGAGCCGAGCACTGCTGCTACGAACCGCAAAGTAAAGAGCCGCCGGCCTCTTTCGGGCGCGGGCGGCTCTTTACTATATCCTGATAGCTGATCGCGCAGCGGTGTGTAGCACACGGCTGACCGCTGACCGCTCTCACGGCCCGATCTGCGGCTCCACGCCGTGGGGCGTCAGCGGCACGTTGGTGCGGGTGACGCTGGGCAGCGGGGGCGCCGGGTAGCCGTCCCGGAAGTCGGCGGCGGCGGGCTTGAACGAGCCATCCAGGCGCACCAGGCCGAAGTGGGCCTCGTAGTTGCGCTGCGGCGCGTCCTTGCCGTAGTCCCACAGCGTCCACTGCATCATCCCGGCGATGCCGGCGTCGCGGGCCGCGCCGAGCATCGTCCGGTACAGGCCCTGCTGCGTCGGCTCATCGTAGGTTGCGGCAGCGGGGGACCCCGCCGCCGGGCCGGTGGGCCAGCCGTACTCGCTGACCAGGGTGGGCAGTTTGTTGTGTGCCTTGACCGCCGCGATCTGATCGGCGAAGCGGCCCGCGTCGTAGCTGTGGAAGCTGGCGAAGTCGACAAAGTCGAGCACAGACAGCTTGCGCGGCGCAGCCCACAGGTTCTCGTAGTTGCCCAGACCCACCGTGATCGGGTGGCGGGTGTCGATGGAGCGCACCGCCTGGGCGATCATGTTCAGCCAACCGATCATCAGCGTCGGGTTGCGCCGCCCCACCACGCCGTTGTCGGGCTCGTTGCGTAGATCCCAGGCCAGCACGCGGTCGTCGTTGGCGAACGGCTCCACCAGGCCCTGCACATAGTTCAGTTGGATGCGGTTGTCCGCGTCGCCCAGTTCTTCGATGCGGTCGGTGGCGTCGAACAGCGCGAAGATGACCTTCATGTCGTAGGACGCGGCGATTTGCAGGAACTGGGTCATCAGGTTGATGATCGGGCCGTTGATCCGCTCGCTCGCCTTGTCGCCCCAGACGGTATCGCGCAGCGACAGGTAGTCATAGGGCAACGTGATGCGCACGGTGTTGACGCCCAGTTCATGGGCCTTGCCGAGTTCGGCTTTGACCGTTGGCGCGTCCCACTGAGCCCAGGTCTCGACGAAGGGCGCGTCGTGCAGCCAGTAGTTGGTGCCCTTGATCGTGATCGGCTGGCCGCGCAGCACCAACTGGTCGCCCTCGACATGGACGAAGGCATCGGCGGGCGGCAGCGGCGGCGCGTTGGTCACGGCCACCGGCGCGGCTTCGGGCAGCGGCTGGCCGTAGCGCCACTCGTAGTAGTGCTGGCCCACGTTACCCATCTGCACCTGCCATGCGGGCGGGAAGCTGGGCACAAAGGTCAGCACACGGCGCTGGAAGAGCTGCACTAGTACCTGGGTCGGTTTGCCGTTGATGATCGCGGTGGTCCAATACGCCTCGGTGATGGGGTAGCCGAGCACAAACACCGGGTCGAACAACTGGCGCTGGTCGTACACGCCGCCGGTGAGCACCAGACCATGGGCCTCCATGAAGCTCCAGAACACATCGGGCACGTTATGGCCGGTCTCGGGCACATAGGCCACGTTGCTGACGTTGATGTCCTTGGTTAGCGGGCGCTGCCCGGCGCCGTCGCGGTCGATGGTGCCGACGACGATCTTCTTGTTCACCGGCGCGCGCCGGTCCGGCCCGCCGGGCAGCGAGGCCACGCTCGCGAAGCTGCGGTACGTGGGCACGCGCACATCGCCGGGCGCGGGCGGTTCGCCCACCACCGGCACATCGGCGGGGCCGCGCGCCTCGAACTGGTTCGGCCCGGTCTGGATCTGCCCGCTCACCATCTCCACGACAAGCAAACCGCTGGTCGCCGCCCAGGGGCTGTTCGGATCCTTGACCGCCGGGTTCACCTCCATGCGGCCCTTGTCGAAATACTGCACCTGGCGGGTGCCGTTGGGCGCCCCGGCAAACGGCTCCTCGCGCGTCGGCCCCGGCCCCGGCCCCCAGGTCCATGACCGGTGGGCGATATTCGCGGCCACGGGCGCGTCGGTCCGCGACCAGACCCGCTCGAACAGCGGCGACGCGAACTGCGCCGTGGCACCAGGGGGGTCCGCCAGGTAGCTCGCCTGGGCGGGCGCGAAGCCATAGGTGGTCAGCAACAACAGGCCCAGGGCAAGCAGGGCCGTCACACGGTTCAGGCGCATTCGGTCATTCGGCTTTCTAGGGACTTGTGTGCTGAAGGAGACAAAGAAGTGCAACCGTCCGCGGTTCGATGGCGGACCGGTCCAATACAAATGAGCGATAGTTGCCGGTGATTATCGCTTCTACTCGTCTCTTCTACTCAGCACTCAGCACTCAGCACTCAGCACTCGTCGGTTCGACGGGCGCGGGCACTTGGGCCAGCAATTCTAAGACGAGTCCGTCGAGGTCCCGGTTGCGCAAACGGGCTTCCGGGTTGAGAATCAGGCGATGGGGCAAGACATAGGGCGCCATCTGCTTCACATCGTCGGGGATCACCATCGGGCGGCCCTGCATGGCGGCGTGCGCCTGGGCCGTGCGGTAGAGTGCCAGCGAGCCGCGCGGGCTGGCGCCCAGGTCGAGCGCGGTCTGGCTGCGGGTGGCGCGGACCAGGGCCACGACATAGCGCCGCACCTCGGGCGTCACCTCGACCGCACGCACGGTGGCCTGCGCGGCCAGCAGGTCTTCCACGGTAGCCACTGCCGCGAGATCCTGCAAGGGGTTGTTGCGCGCAAAGCGCTCCAGGATCGCCTCTTCTTCGGCGGCTTCGGGGTAGCCCACGCGCAACCGGATCAGGAAGCGATCCAGTTGGGCCTCGGGCAGCGGAAAGGTGCCCTCCAGTTCGATAGGATTCTGCGTCGCCAGCACCAGGAAGGGCCGGGGCAGCGGCATGGTGCGGCCGTCAACCGTGGTCGTGCGCTCCTCCATCGCCTCCAACAGGGCCGACTGGGTGCGCGGCGTGGCGCGGTTGATTTCGTCGGCCAGCAACACCTGGGTGAACACCGGCCCCGGTCGGAACTGAAACGCTTGCTGCTGCTGGTTATAGACCGACAGCCCGGTGACGTCGGATGGCAACAGGTCGGGCGTGAACTGGATGCGCGCGAAGCTACAGGCCAGCGATTGGGCCAGCGACCGGGCCAGCATGGTCTTGCCCAGGCCCGGCACGTCTTCGAGCAGCACATGGCCCTCGCAGAGCAGCGCCGCCAGCACCCGGTCGATCACGGTGGGCTTGCCCACGATCACCCGGCTCACGTTGGCGCGCACGCGGTCCGCGAGCTCGCGCACGCGCGCCACCGCTGCCGCATCGGCGGGCGCGGCGGGGGGACTCAGCGCGGCGTGTGTCACGATTCCTCGCCGTCGCCCTGGGGCGTGGCGGGGTGCGGGCGGGCGTCACGCACGTTGCGCACCAGCGTGGCCTTCTGGGTCGCCTCGGTCTGTTTTTTCGCCCGGCGCTGGCGCATATCCTCGATCTGGGACTCGATGCTTTGCAGCTCCATACGCAGGTGCCGCTCCTCCAGCACGTCGAGGACCGACTCGATCTCTTCGTCGCGGCGGCGCAACGTCTCAAAGTGCGATGGGATCTCGGCCAGGCGGCCGTCCAGTTCGCGGAGTCGCTCTTCCAACTGCTGGAAGCGGTTGATATAGCGATCCATGCGCTGGTCGCCCACCTGGCGGAGCTCGGCCAGTTCGGCGGCCAGTTGCCCGCGGATCGTCTCGGACCGCTCCTGCACCACGCCGTGGTTATCGTGGACCTGCTTTTCCAGGCGCTGGATCAGCGAGTCGAAGCGGGTGTTGTGATCGCCGCTGTCACTGAGTTGCGCCCGGATGCCCTCGATATGCTCCATAAGCTGGCGGCGCACCTCCTCCACCCGCTGGGAGCGCGAGTTAATATCCGTGAATTGCTGGCGCAGGCCCTCCACCATCTCCTGCAGTTCCACCCCTTGCCGGCGCAGGCGCTGCTCTTCCATGCGCTGTAGCTCGGACACGCGCTGGAT
>CBJNAR010000461.1:0-4244 GCA_966434075.1 uncultured bacterium | reverse complement strand
GCCGCGCCGGTCATCGCCAGCGCGCCGGCCAGCGTGAGGCGCAGCGCTGCGTCCGGGGTCTCGCAGGCGGGTAAGGCCCGGAAATAGGCCATCAGGTGCGGGTCGCTGGGCGCCGCCGCCTGAGATTGCGTTACGGGAGTGACGACAGTACCCATTCCACCACTGTTGCTGGTCTGGCTCACTGCAAGTGCGCCAGGAGGCGATCCAAACGCCGGCTCAGTTCGGCATGCTTCTCGGGCCCGATGAACACGCGAGTGACCTGCTTGGCCCGCGCGCAGGCCGCGTGGAGTGCCCCCGGATCGGTGCCCGCGTTGGTGATCAGGGTCAGCACCTGCCCGGCCTTGTTGCCCAGCACATCGCGGGCCGTGCGGCGCAATTCCTCGATCACGCGCTCCACCGGCCAGGTGGCCGCGTTGAGGGCGAGGAGCTCGGCGGGCGTGGGCGAGGTATAGACATCGACCAGGCAGCCGGGCATACCGGCCAGGGTCATGGCGCGACCCGGCGCGGTTTGCAGCGAGTGGGGCAGGGCGCGATATTCGCCGAGGGGCCGGCCCCCGCAGAGAAAGACATAGGCCGCCTGGTTGCCGGTGACAACCTTGACGCACCCGGTGTGCTCGACATGGGCCAGATGGACCAGCAGTTGGGGCAACTGCACATGGTCCATGCCCTGCCGGCTGGGGTTGCCCGCCCCATAGGCCAGCGAGGAGTAACTCCAGACGAAATCGGGGTCCAGTTCGTAGACCTCGATCGGGTTGTGGCCGTTGCTGCGCACGGCGGCGGCGAACTGGCGGATGGCCGGGCGCTCGGCGTAGGTAGCGGCGGTCTGCACCTCGGCCCAGAAGGCGTCGATCACCTGACCCTGATAGAGCAAGAGCAAGCCCTCGGCGCCTTCCGAAAACCAGGTCACGTAGCCGGAGAAGAGATCGTGTTCCAGGCGATCGACCAGGCTCATCAGGTCGCGCGGCGGGGCCATGCCGGTATAGGCCGGCTGGCCGGGCGGCAGCGGGATCATGTTGCGGCGCCGGAACGAGCGCGGGCGGCGGCGCGGCGGTACGTCTGTAGATGCCCCTTTAGGGGCAGGCGGCGGGAGCGGGGCCTCTTTCGCGACAGGCGCGGGCGCGGGCGGCGGCGGCGGGCTGGGCTGCGTGGCCGCCTCGATCGCCTCGGTGCGCCCGCTATCGGACGGGCCGGCATCTTCCTCGGACAGGATGCCGATGGCGGCCAGCATCAGCAGTTCCTGCACACGGGTGATCGTGCGTTCCTGCGGGATCTGGTCCGCAGACAGACGGTCAAAGGAGTAGGTGGCTTCGCGCTGGCCGAGCAGGCGGTAGACCAGGTCGTCGCCGCTCTCAGTGGCATTGCGCGCATCGACCAGGTGGCCGGTCTCGAAAATGAGCGCGGCGGGGCCCTCGGCGGTGCCGGCCGGCCCCTGGATTCGCACTGTCAGCCGCCCGGTCTGGCGAGTTTGTTTGATGTAAGCCATGATCTCGGCCAACGTTACCGAGGCGCTGCGCAGCTCGCCCATCGATGTGGTGTTCTCCTGGCGCGATGGGGTGGCCCATCCTCGCGCATGTCGCTTTTGATTCGATGGGACTCGCACCGGCCGTGTTGGACTAGTCTTATGATAGCGCAGGCCCCTGGGGTTGTCAAGGTCGCTTGCTCGCGCTGCCACGCGTCCTCACCACCGAGGCGCAGAGGACGCAGAGGTTGTTTATGGAAAGGATCAACACCGCAAAGGCGCGAAGAGCGCGAAGAATGGATTAATAGAAATGATTTTCGTATGACTTGCGGGGGCGAGGTGCAACTACACGGGTTTGGCGGCAAGCCGGCACTGCTCAAGCGGCAGGCTGTTCCGTGGCACGAAACATGGTACTATGCGCGCCATGATTGACGAGGCTTCGCGATCGATCACCAACTTGCCGGAGCAGGTGGCCGGGCTGGATGCGGACGCGCGCGCCCGCTTCGCGGACCTGTTTGCCGTGACACGCAGCGGCGGGAGCCTCCAGCCGCCGCCGGAGATGCGCGCCTGGATCGAGCGGTCCTTCGGCTCGGTGGAGGCGGTGCAGGCCCAGACGATCATCAAGACGCTGAACCGCTGGACGCTGGAGGGCACGCTGTTCAACGACCTGCGTGCTCGCCGCCCGGTGGCCCGGCAGGCGCCGGGCGCGAACGCCGATGCCGAACTGGCGGGCGGCGGCGACGATCCCTTCTGCCACCCGCTGACCGGCACGCCCGCCGACACTTTCGGGCGCATTGAGGGCACGCACACCATTACCGCCAGCAACGTCGCCAAGTACGACGCGCTGCACGCCGTGATCCTCTTCAAAGAGCACAATCCGCTGACTTGGTCCGGCGCGCAGGTGGCCGATGCCTTCGATACGGCGGCGCGCTGGATCGCTGCCGCAGCGGCAGCCCGCCCGGAGGCGGGATACCCCTTCGTGATGTGGAACTGCCGCCCGCGCAGCGGCGCCTCGCAGGTGCACGGGCATATGCAGGCCACGCTGGGCGAAGGCGGCGCCTACGGGCGGGTGGAACTCTGGCGGCGGGCCGCCGAGGGCTACCGCGCCCGCCACGGGCGCGACTATTTCGCGGACTTCTACGCGGCCCACGCCGGGCTGGGCCTGACCGGGCGGCACGGCGACGTTCGCTGGATGGCCCACCTGACGCCGGTCAAGGAGAAAGAACTGGTGCTGCTGGCGCCGGCCTTCGACGGCGCCCTGGCGGCGGCGGTGGCCGATCTGCTGCGGCTGCTGATCGACACGCTGGGCGTGCGCGCCTTCAACGTGGCCTGTTACCTGCCGCCGCTGGCGCCGGTAGCCGAAGACTGGACGGATTTCCCGGTCGTGGTGCGCATGGTGGACCGGGGCGATCCCGGCAGCGCCACGAGCGACATCGGGGCCATGGAGTTGTTCGCGCAGCCGGTGGTGGCGTTTGACCCCTGGAAGCTGGCCGGGGCCGTGCGGGAGGCCTTCCCCGCGGCCTGAGCGGTCTGTTACCGGTTGCTTGTCACTCTGAGCGGAGCGAAGAGTCTCGTCGCTTGCCCAAATGAGACGGAGATTCTTCGCTGCGCTCAGAATGACAATTCTCGTGTGACAGGCTACTGAGCAGGAGGATGCGACCATGCATATCGCGTTTCTCAACCCGCAGGGCAATTTCGATCCCAAGGACAGCCACTGGACGGCCCACCCCGACTTCGGGGGCCAGCTTGTCTACGTGAAAGAACTCGCGCTGGCGACCGGGGCGCTCGGCCATCGCGTGGACATCGTGACCCGCCAGATCGTCGACCCGGCGTGGCCCGAGTTCGCCGCGCCGGTGGATGGCTACCCCGGCCAGCCCAACGTGCGCATCCTGCGCATCCCCTGCGGCCCGCCCACCTTCCTGCCCAAGGAAGAACTCTGGCCTTTCCTGGGCACCGAATTCGTGCCGCGCCTGCTCGATCTCTACCGCCGCGAGGGCCACCTGCCCGACGCGGCGACGGCGCACTACGGCGACGGCGGCCTCTGCGCCGCCATCCTGGAGGAGCAGGCGGGCATCCCCTTCAGCTTCACCGCGCACTCGCTGGGCGCCCAGAAGCTCGACAAACTGGGCGCCAACCGGGGCAACCTGGCGCTGCTGAACGAGCGCTACCATTTCACGCAACGGCTCATGGGCGAGCGGCTGGCGATGAACCGCTCGGTGGTCAACATCACCAGCACCTCGCAGGAGCGCTATAGCCAGTACACCCACAGCGCCTACCGCGGGGCCATCGACCCCAGCGACGACAGCCGCTTCGCCGTGGTGCCGCCGGGCGTGGCGATGAGCATCTTCGACCGGCAGAGCCGCTACGCCGACGAAGCCGGCGTGCACGCCCATGTGCAGGCGGCGCTCGAACGCGATCTGCGCCCGGAGCGGGTGGGGCTGCCCTGCATCGTGGCGTCCAGCCGGCTCGACCCCAAGAAGAACCACCTGGGTCTGCTGGAGGCGTTCGCCGGCAGCGAGTCGCTGCGCCGGATCGCCAACCTGGTGATCATCACGGCGGACCTGGAGCAGCCGCTGGAAAGCTATGAGAAGGCCGGGCCCGGCGAGCGGGCCGTGCTCGACAGCCTGATGACGGTCATCGACCGGGCGCAACTGCGCGGGCAGGTCGCCATGCTGGCGTTGCACGGCCAGGGCGAACTGGCCGCGGGCTATCGCTTCTTCGCCGGACTCCATTCGGTCTTCGCGCTGACCGCGCTCTATGAGCCGTTCGGCCTGGCCCCGCTGGA
>CBJNAR010000460.1:0-4257 GCA_966434075.1 uncultured bacterium | reverse complement strand
GTTCCACCCGCCCCGTTCGCATCCCCAACATCGGGCCGGTTTCAAACCGGCCCCTACAATTAGCCCTCCGCTATCAGCACTCTGTACTCTACACTCGTCGTAACTCAGCACTCAGCACTCGCTAAGGCTTGAGGGCGGCCTGGGTGTAGACGTTGTCGAAGTTCCAGAGCATCCAGCCGGAGGTATCGTCCTGCTCGGCGGTTTCGATCTGGCCGCGGACCCGCGTGGCGTCATAGGCGATGCCGCCCAGGGTGAAGTCTTGCAGCCAGGGGCGCAAGCGGGCGCTCGTCTTGAGCATCTTCGCCTGGGCCTGCTGCAAGGTGTAGCCGACGACTTCCGACGGGTGCTCGGCGGGCTTGTCGAAGCCGAGGAAGCCGTCGGCGTAGTGCGACGGGTAGGCCATCGGGCAGATATAGTCGAGATACTGCACCAGTTCGTCGAACTGCTGGCCGATGCCCAGGTCGTCGCTCACGATGGGGCTGAGGCCGAATACGTCCGCCGCGATGAAAGCACCGCTCTTGGAGAGTTCTTTGTGGGCGGCCTGCAGGAAGCCGGTAATGGCGCTGGCGCGGGTCTGGGAGTCCGGCACGCCATAATCGGTATCGGCCAGATTGCCGTCCGAGGGGAAGCGCACATAGTCGAACTGGATCTCGTCGGCGCCGAGCGAGGCGACCTCCTTGGCGATGGCGATATTGTAGTCCCAGACTTCCTGGCGGTAGGGGTTGGCCCAGTGGTGGCCGTAGGCATCCTGCCAGGGGCCGGTCGTGGACTTGCTCTTGATGGCCCAGTCGGGGTGCGCGGCCACCAGTTTCTCGTCCCAGAACAGCGCCTGGCGGGCGATGACGTAGATGTTGTTCTTGTGCAGCGTATCGATCACGCTGCGCAGGTCGCCGATCATCGGGTTGGCGGCGCCGGCGGCCTGGACCTGGGGCAGCGCGCTGTTGTAGAGCACGTACCCGGTGGTATCGGCCTTCACGTCGATGACCATGGCGTTGATCTCGGTGTCGTTCGCCAGCTTGATCAGGTTGTAGAACTTGCCGGACGAGGCCATAGTGTCGGCATTAACATAGATGGCGCGGGCGGCAAAGGGCGTCAGGGTGACGTTCTGCTCGGTGGTCGCCCCGAACTGCGTGCGGGCCAGGGCATAGCCCGGCGCCTTCACCAGCAGCTTGTGCTCGGTGCCGATGCCGGAGAGGGTGTAGCTGCCGTCACTGCCGGTGGTGGCGACCTGGTCGCCGACAGCCACGGTGGCGCTCACGACCGCGTGCCCCGCGGCATCGCTGACCGTGCCGTGCAGCGTGTCGGGCACCAGGCGGATATCGAGCCCGCTGCGCCCGCCGGTCGGCACTTGCTGCGGTGCGTAGCCGGGCTGTTCCACGCGCAGCACCGGGTTGGGCACGCTCAGGTTGAGCAAGGTAAAGCCCCCATCGGCAGCACTCGTGGTGGTGACGACAGGGGCGGGCGCGGGCAACGTTGTCGTGGTGGTACTGATACCGGCCACGGTCACCGGCTGGGTGCCCACAATGGACACCCCGCTACTACTGGCGACCGCCGGGCCGTTGTCGGGCCCGGCGGCGAGGATCGCCACATTGGCCCCGACAACCGGTTGCCCGGTATACGAGTCGAGCACGCGCCCGCTGATATTGATGGCCGCCTCCGGCGGGGCCACCCGCGTGAGGACGAGAGCGAGGAGCGCGAGCAGCGCGATCACCAAATAGGGGATGATGTTCGCGCGCTGCTCACGCCGCGAGACGCCGCGACCGTAATCCGAAAAATAGCGTTGCCGCGACACAAACTCCTCCTCCTGGCGGGGCGCTGCCGGGCAGCCTTACGGCTCCGGCAGGAACCCACCCACGGAATAGACGTTGCTGGGATCCCAGAACATCCACCCCGCAGCGCCCGTTTCATCCGCCGCCTGGATCTGCAAGCGATACAAGTGCGCGTCGTAGACCAGGTGGGTCCAGTCAAACCCCTGTAGCCACGGCCGGTATTTCGCCCGCTGCCCGACCATGCGCTCGCCGGTATAGATGCCGGCTTGCTTGATGATCTCATACGGGTGCGCATTCGGATCGCTGAAGCCCAGTTCTCCGCGGCTAAAGTGCGACGGATAAATCATCGGGCAAATATAATCGGTGTGGCCGATCAAATTCGGGAAGACCTGGCCGATGACCGCGTTGAGCGGCTGGCCGTTCTGATCGGGCCACACGGTATAGCCGAAGATGTCCACCGACATGAATGCGTCCGTCGTGTTCAGCATGTTATGTGCCTCGGTGGCGAACTGTTCGATGTACTTCGGCTTGCTTTGACTGTCGACCGGCTGCGAGAAGGTCATATTGTCCCAGTGTTCGCCCGGCGCAGGGTCGGACGGGAAGCGGATATAGTCAAACTGGATCTCATCGAAGCCCAGGCTGACCGCCTCGCGGGCCAGGGCGATCGGATACTGGCGAGCCGCCGGGTTGGTGGGGTCGAGCCAGCGCTGCTGGCTCAGTTCGCCGCCCTTCCAGGGCTTGCCGGTGGCCTTGCTCAGCACCGACAGGTTGGGGTTGGCTTCGGCCACCGCGGGCTGCATGAAAGTCACCATGCGCGCGATCACGTACAGGTTGTGCTTGTGAAACTCGGCGACCACGTCTTTGATGTTCGGCAGCACTTTGTTCAGCGCGCCGCTATCCACCGCCATTTTCACCTGCGTGTCATAAACCAGGCGCGCGTTGTCGTCCTGGATATTGAGCACAATGGCGTTGATCTCGGTTTTGTCGGCGGCTTCGATGATCGGCTGATACAGCGGATCATACGCGGCCGCATTGGCGGTCATATAGAGTGCCTTGACCACGAACGGATCGAGCGCCTGATCCTGGGTGGCGGTGCGGCCCACCGTGACCTTCGTCAATTTGTAGCCCGGCATCTTAAACGTGACCAGCGGATTCTCCGGTACGTTGTCCATGCTATAGTTACCATCGGCATCCGTAACCGCCAGGATCATCTTGTCGTCGGCGTACGGCGTGGGCATCACGGGCGGGGGGGTCGGCGGCACGGTCGGCGAGGGCACAGCCGTGGGGGCCGTATCGGTGACGGCGCCGGTGGGCGCGACTTCGCTCGTCGCGGTCGGCGTAATATCGACCTGGAAGCTCAGCGGGGCGCGGCCCAGGAGCGGCACCAGTGCCCCGCTCGACGTAACCGTAGTGGTCGCCGTCACGGCGGGCGCGGCGTCGGGGGCCGCGGCCAGATCAATGCGCACGATGACGCCTTGCAGCGGCTTGCCGGTCTTGCTGTCGGTGACCCGGCCATGCAGCCCAGTCGGGCGCAGGGAAATATCGAGCGCCGCGCCGGCGCCGCTTTCCACGGAAGCCGCGGCGTAACCGGGCGCGGCGACCTCCACCAGCGTCCCCGGCGCCACCACCCCCAGATCATAACCGCCGTCGGCGGCGCTACCGCTCGCCGACGTGCCGGCGGTCACCCGCGCACCACTGATGGGCCGCCCGCTGTAGGCGTCGAGCACATGCCCGGCGAGCGTGCGCGGGCTGGGCGTATTCGTCGGCGGGACGGGGGTCTCGGTGGGCGGGGCGGGCGTCTCGGTGGGGCCCGAGGGAGTCGCCGTCACTACTACCGGGGTCTGGGTACCGGATGCGCCCATGAGATCGCACCCGGCCAGCAAGAGAGCCAGCAGGAGACCGCAGACGGATAGCAGTAAACGGGGGGACAACCGGGTATCATTGGCAATAACGCGACGGTGCATTGATCCTCCAGAACAACAAAACATACAGCAGGGCAGCAGACTCCCGCAATCTTAAACCAATAATATAGGCCATGTCAAGCACAGGTAAGGTAAACGCCCTGGCCGCGCTTACCTGCCGAACATGGCGAGCCGCGCATCCTGCCTGTTTCGTATACGGACCCGCCCGGTGACCGGATTGACGGGACCCCTGGGCCCACCCCCGCCCCCGGGGCAATATCAGCGCGCCGGCGCGAGCGCGGGGTCCGGCGTACCAGCGCGATCCCCGTACACGACGGGCAACGCGCCGGATCACTGCTGGGTGAGAACGGGCGCCGATAATTGCTCCCAGTGGATGATGCAGTCCCGGCCCCGCGCTTTGGCCCGATAGAGCGCCATATCGGCATGGTCCACCAGTTCGGCGCTGGTCTGCGAGTCGGTGGGAAAGCAGGCGATACCCTGGCTGACCGTGGGCACCGGCAGGCGGGTGCCGGTGTGGACCGGCATCTCGATGCGGGCCAGCGTGGCGCGGATGCGATAGGCCACCT
>CBJNAR010000459.1:0-4261 GCA_966434075.1 uncultured bacterium | reverse complement strand
TCCAGGGGCGGCAGGTGGTAGACGAAGCCGGGGCTGCCGAGGAACAGCCCGGCATCGACGTTGACGCAGCGCCCGCCGGCATAGACCAGCGGCGCCGTGACCTCGGCAGGCGGCTGGCGAGTCATCGCGCTGATCGGCGTGTGGCCGTGGATCAACTGCGACCCGCCGAAGCGCTGCAAGAACGCCAGCGCGGTGGCCGCGCCGGTACGCTGGTTCTCGGCAAAGGCGCGCCGGGCGGAGAATTCGCCCAGGAAGCGGTCGTAGGCGTCCATATCCCGGCTCGCCAGGACCGCGCGGAAGGCGGCGTTCACCTCGTCGATGGTGGCGCCGTAGTCCAGGTAGAGCAGGGCGTCGGCGTGGATAAGCAACCGGTCGGCCACAAGCGCCATCGCCGGCAAGTTGGAGATCCAGTCGATATGGTGCGGGGTGAGCCGGGCCAGGTCTTCGGTCTGCCCGCCGTTGCGCTGCCACTCAAACATGAAGACGGCGCCCTGGCCGGTGCGCGGGGTGCCGAAGTGCGCCGCCGCCAGGATCAGCACCTCGTGGTTGCCGAGCAGCGCACCTACCTGCCCGCCGGCCTCCGCGGCCTCGGCTTGCAGGCGCATCACCAGGTCCACCACGCCGATGCCGTCGGGGCCGCGGTCGCAGAAATCGCCCAGAAACCAGAGCGAGGCCGGGCCGCCAGTCCAGGCCTGGTTGCCGTCGATCAGGCCGGCGTCGCGCAGCAGGCCCAGCAGCTTGCGGTACTGGCCGTGAACATCCCCGATGACATACGCTTCGCCGGTCTCGTGCATGGTCTTCCTCTGCGGCAAAACAGGACGGGCGCACTCCGCGAGTGCGCCCGTCGGCGTGATTAGCGCCTATGCGGTGTTAGTTGTTGGCGCCCGGCGTGCGCGGGGCCACGACCGCCTTGCCTTCGATGATGCCGGACTCGGCGCTATGGCCGTTGGTCTGCCCGGCCTGCGGGTCAATGCCCGCCACGCGGCTCATCAGGTCGCTCAGCTTGACGCCGGTAAGTGTTTCGACCAGCGCCGGGAACTGGGCGATGATGCGGGTCACGTCGCCGGTCAACTGGTGGGCGCCCATGCCGTTGCTGCCGTCGCCGGTCGAGACGATGGTGATGCGGTCGACCTGGCTGAGCGGCTTGCTGATGTTGGCGACCACTTCGGGCATGCTGCTGAGCAGCTTGTCGAGGATGGCGGCCTCGTTGTACTGCTTGAACGCCTGGGCGCGCAGGTTCATGGCGTCGGCTTCGGCCTGCCCGCGGGCGCGGATCACGTCGGCATCGGCGAGACCCTGGAGGCGGTTGGCATCGGCCTGGCCGCCGCCCTGGACGCGCACCGCTTCGGCGGCACCCTGGGCTTCGAGGATGCGCCGCTGGCGCTCGGCTTCGGCCAGCGTCTCGACGCGCTTGCGCTCGATCTCGGCCTGCTTGAGTACGGTGGCGATCAGTTCGCGCTCACGGCGCAGGATTTCAGCCTCCTGCACCTTGATCTGCTCTTCGCGTTGCACGCGCTCGACACCGACCTGGGCGGCGATCACCTGCTGCTGCTGCACGTTGGCTTCGATGTCATATGCCTTGTCGGCGGTGGCCTTCTGCTTCTGCACGGTGGCGGCGTATTCGGCGCGGGCCACTTCGAGGTTGCGCTGGGCCTCGGCCTGCTTGGTCGCCGACGCCGTCTCGGCGATGACGCGCTCCTGGTCGGCCTGCGCCTTGGCGACCGACGCCTCGCGCATGGTCGTCGCCTGCCGCATGGCGATGTCGCGGCTGGCCTCGGCCTCAGCGATGGCGGCGGCGCGGCGGATCGCGGCGTTCTCGGGCTTGCTCATGTTGACGATGTATTCGTTCTTGTCGCGCACGTCCTTGATGGTGAAGGAGATGATCTCCAGGCCCATCTTGGCCATGTCTTCCGCCGAGGTGGCGCGCATTTTATCGGACACCATCTCCGGCTGCTTGACGATCTCCTCGACCGACAACTGGCCGACGATGCCGCGCAGGTGGCCTTCCATCACCAGCCGGATCAGGTTCTCGCGCTCCTGCGGGGTCTTGTTCAGGAATTGCTCAGACGCGGTGCGGATGCTGTCGGGGTCGCTCTTGACCTTGATCTGGGCGACGGCCTCGACGGTCACGGCCACACCCTGGCGAGTGTAGAGATCCTGCTCCGGGGCCACGTCGAACGACATCAGTTCGAGCGAGAGGCTGCGGGCGCTCTGCACCATGGGCAAGACGAGCGTGCCGCCGCCCTTCACCACGCGCGGCTCATGCAGCCCGAAGCCGTAGACGATCAGGGCCTCGTTGGGTCCGACTTTGCGGAACAGGGTCGTGAACATCACGATCAGCGCCAGGACCACGAACACCATTGCGACCACTATGATCAGGGGGTCCATGTTAACCAATCCTCTCCTTCATACCACGTCGCTCAAATCAGACGTGGTAGATGTAAATTGCCAACTCGCAGGCAACGTTACTGGTTGCGTAAATCGCGGGTATAAGATCCATTACCATTCAACGGGTGCGTGTTGACCTCGGCGGGTTCCACTCGCGCGGCGACGGGGGGCGGGATATCCGCCGTGACCGGCGCCGGTTGGACGTACGCCAGTCCTTTCTCGTAGCGGGTGATGACCACCTCGGTGCCCTTGGGCAAGGGCTGGCCGGTGGCGCTGCGCGCGCCCTCGACCCGGCGGCTGCCGCCCTTCGAGAAGACGATCTCGCCGGTGCCCTCGGCGGTGATGCCGCTGACGACGCGGGCGCGCGTGCCCGGCAGATAGAAATCGGCCCGGCGCATGGGTGTTGTCTGGCCCCGCCAGATCACATAGCTCAGGATAAAGAAAACGAGCGCGCCGCCCGCGGCCCCGCTGATCAGCGCCAGCACGGTGCTGACGATGGGGCCGAGATGCAGGGTGCTCTGGAAGATGTAGCCCGCGCCGCCGAACCACGTCAGGAATGACAGGATGGTCGGCAGGTTCAGCGGACTCAGGCCGTCGATCTGCTCGCTGAGGCTGTGGCCGTGGCCGGCGTCGGCGTGCGCGTGGTCGCCGGCATGGAAATCGGGCCCGTGCCCGGCGTGGCCCAGGTCATGGGGCAGATGCCCGGCGTGTCCCAGGTCGTGCGACATATCATGCATGCCGCCGCCGAAATGGCCCAGGTTCAAGATCAGCGACAGCGACGTGAACAGGAAGCCAAAGAGGAAGAAACCCAGGTAGACATTGGCTAGCCAATCCGAGCCGAAGAGCATCAGGTACTCCTTTCCATCGCCCAGACTGCCAACCGGGCGTGCGCCTTCAGATGGGGAAGGGAGGCCGTCGGGTTGTCCAAGCGCCCGCTGGATGGGGTTCCGGACGCTTTGTCATAATATACGGCGAAACCGGGGCCAGGGTTACACACTTTCGTCTCGACTTGATTATAGCACATTCCATCGCGCCGGGCCAATCAAGCGGGCGTGCGCTACGGGGGACGACGGCGTTGCATATATAATTATGCCTTCGTAGATCAGGTCGGCATGGGAGTGAACACGGGTGGCGGAACCGGGGCCAATTTATACCATCGGGCATTCGACCTTGCCGCGGGACGAGTTTATCGCCGTGCTGCGCGGCTACGGCATCGGCCTGCTGGCCGATATTCGCACGGTGCCGCGCTCGCGGACCAATCCCCAGTATAACCAGGACGTGCTGCCCCCGGTGCTGGCCGAGGCGGGCATCGGATATACGCATCTGGCGCGGCTGGGCGGGCTGCGCGGGCGGCGCAAGGACTTGCCCGCGGGCGAGTCGCCGAACGGCGCCTGGCGGAACGACAGCTTCCGCAACTACGCCGACTACGCGCTGACGCCCGCCTTCGCCGCAGGGCTCGACGAACTGGTCGCGCTGGCGACCGGCCCCACGGCGATCATGTGCGCCGAGGCGGTGTGGTGGCGCTGCCACCGGCGCATCGTGGCCGATTACCTGCTGGTGCGCGGCGTGCCGGTGCTCGACCTGATCCCGCCCGCGCCGCCCGAAGCCCACCAACTGACGCCGTTCGCCCGCATCCAACCGGACGGCACCATCCTGTACCCGCCCGCGGAGGAGGTCGCTCATGATCCCACCTGATCCGCCCCCCGGCTGGCAGATTACCGGGCAGGCGCGCATCCCGGTGCTGCCGCCCTACCGCCTGGATCTCACAGCGATGGTGCTGCGGCGCATCCCGCTGAACCCGGTGGATGTGCTGACAGCCGAGGGGCGCTACCTGCGCGCCCTGGCGGGGCGGGGCGGGCCATGCGTGGTGACG
>CBJNAR010000458.1:0-4262 GCA_966434075.1 uncultured bacterium | reverse complement strand
CGCCGCCCCCCGCTGGCGGTTCCCCGCCGCCTGACCCGCGCCGCTTCCCGGCCCGATCCTGGCATATTTCGACCCAAAACCCTATAATGGGCCGAGATGTTGCCCGGCGGGACCGGGCCGGGAGGACACGGGAATGGACAGCACGGCGCCGGGGCGCGGCTATTTCATCGTTCTGGAGGGCACCGACGGGTCAGGCTTGAGCACGCAGGCTGCGCTGCTGCGCGATCACCTGCTGGCCGCCGGGCGCGCCGCCTACCTGACCAAAGAGCCGAGCGACGGTCCGGCGGGCGCCATGGTCCGGCTAGCGCTCACGCGGCGCCTGGGCTACGCCCCGCACACCAGCCACGCCACGGGCGCGGAAACCGCCACCGAGGAGTGGGCGCCGCTGGGCGATGAGGTCATGGCCCTGCTCTACGCCGCCGACCGGCTCGACCACCTGCGCCAGGACATCGCACCCCGCCTGGCGCGCGGCGTGGACGTGGTCTGCGACCGCTACCGCCTCTCCTCGCTGGCCTACCAGTCGCTCACCGCCGACCTGGACTGGGTGGCCGCGCTGAACAGCAAGGCCCGCCGCCCCGACCTGACCGTCTTCCTCGACGTGCCGCCGGAGATCTGCCGCGAACGCATGGCCCGCCGCCAGGGCGCGGTCGAACTCTACGAGCAGGAGAGCAAAATCCGCCGCGTGCGCGAGCACTACCTGGAACTGATCCCGGCCGCCGAAGCCACGGGCGAGCGCATCGTGCGCGTAGACGGGCGCGGCGACGTGGGCACGGTGGCCGGGCTGGTCTGGGCGGCTTGCCAAGCGGCCCTGCCTGGGCTATACTAGGCGCGAACCATGAGTGCTAACCTCGCGCCCGTCCTAACCCAGCTTGCGTCATTGTTCGGGGTCATCGTCATCGGCGCCCTGCTCAAGGTGCTCGGTATTTTGCCGGCCGAGCTGGCCCCGCTGGTTTCCCGCGTCGTCATGACGCTGACGCTACCCGCGCTGGTCTTCACCGCCATCCGCAGCGCGGGCGCTAAGCCGTTCAGCCTCGACCTGCTCAAGATGCCGCTGCTGGCCGCCATCGTCATTGCCGCCTCCTGGGTGCTGGCCTGGCTGGCGGCGCGGGCGCTGCACCTCAATCGCCCGCAAACCGGCGCTTTCATCCTGGCCTCGATCTTCGGCAGCACCGCCTTCCTCGGCTACCCGATCATCACCGCCCTCGCCACCGTCGACAAGATCGGCGACACCGGCCAGGTCGCCCACGTGCTCTACAGCGAACTCGGCACGCTTGTCGCGCTGGTGACGTTCGGGCTGATCGTGGCGTCGATCTATGGGGAGGGCGCCGAAATAAGCTGGCGGAATTTGCTGGCCGTGCCCCGTGCCGCGCCGTTTATCGCGCTCATGCTGGGCCTGCTGTTCTACAGCGACCCTCTGCCCCCGGTCATCACCAACCTGATGAACCTGATGGGCCAGACCACCTCGTTCTTAATGATGCTCTACCTGGGCATGAGCATCGTCGGCACCGGCGTGCTGGCCTACTGGCGGCCCGTGCTGGTCTCGCAGGGCATCAAGCTGCTGTTCGCCCCGCTGCTCGGCGTGCTGCTGGTCGCTCTGCTCGGCATGCAGGGCAACTCCGACCTGCTCAAAGTCGCCGTCATCGACTCCTCGGCGCCCAGCATCCTGCTCTGCCTGGCCTACGCCGCCCAATATAAGCTCGACTTGCGCCTCGCCACCACCCTCGTCTTCAGCAGCTTCGTCCTCAGCCTCATCACCATGGGCCTCTGGCTCACCCTGGTCATCCAGTAGGCCGGCCTCACCCGCTAGAGAGCTGGAATCAAGCACCTGAGTGCGTCCTATCGGGTCCTCAAAGCCTAGATCGCGCCGATCTCCGCGCCCTATGATAAGACCATCGCCCTAAACAGGCTTCTTATCATAAAGGAGGGACGCGGGATGAAAGTCAAGATGATCTTGCCGGCGCTGACCGAGGCGCTCAGCCCCTACTGGCGCCCGATCAAGTATTCCCTCTTTCCGCCGCTGGGCCTCGCCACCCTCGCCGCCTACCTGGACGCGGACGACGAGGTTGTGTTGCAAGATGAGCATGTCGAGCCGCTGGACCTGACCGATTCGCCGGACCTGGTGGTGATCCAGGTCTACATCACCTCGGCGTACCGGGCCTATGCGCTGGCCGACCACTACCGGGCGCAGGGGGCCTATGTCGCGCTCGGCGGCCTGCACGTGACGTCCCTGCCCGACGAGGCGGCGGCGCACGCCGACACCATCTTCTGCGGCCCCGGCGAGGACATCTGGCCGGCGTTCCTGGCCGACTTCCGCGCCGGGCGGCCAGGCCGGGTCTACCGTTCGACCACGCGCACGCTGGCCGGGCTGCCGCCCATCCGGCGCGACCTGATCAAGCGCGGGCTCTACCTTTGCCCGAACTCCATCGTCGTCTCGCGGGGCTGCCCGCACGTCTGCGATTTCTGCTACAAAGAGGCGTTTTATCGCGGGGGTAAGTCGTTCTACACGCAAGCCGTGGACGATGCACTGGCCGAGATCGCCCGGCTGCCGGGCCGCCATGTCTATTTCCTCGACGACCACCTGTTCGGCAACGCCCGCTTCGCCGGGGCGCTATTCGAGGGCATGCGCGGGATGGGCCGGGTCTGGCAGGCGGCGGGCACGGTCAAGGCGGTTTTGCAGCCGGGGTTGTTGGAGCAAGCCGTCGCCGCCGGGTTGCGCAGCCTCTTCGTCGGCTTCGAGACGCTGAACCCGGCCAACCTCGCGGCCCAACGCAAGTACCAGAACCTCGACCGGGACTACAACGCCGCGATCCGCCGCTTGCACGACCTGGGCGTGATGGTCAACGCCAGCTTCGTCTTCGGCATGGACGACGACGATGCAGACGTGTTCGACCGCACGGTGGCGTGGGCGGTGGAGCAAGGCATCGAGACGGCGACCTTCCACATCCTCACGCCGTACCCGAGCACGGCGCTCTACCAGCGCATGGCCGCCGAGGGCCGGTTGCTGCATTCGCGCTGGGACCTCTACGACACGCGCCACGTGGTCTACCGCCCGGCCCGGCTGAGCGCCGAGGAGTTAGAAGCGGGCTACTGGCGCGCCTACCGGGCCTTCTACCGTTGGGGGGCGATCTTCCGCGGCGCCGCCACGCACGCCGGCTGGCGCACGCGCCTCCGCCACGTGGCCTACGCGGGCGGCTGGAAGAAGTGCGAGCCGTTCTGGGATCGCGTCATCCGGACGCACCGCGTGACACGCCTGCTGCCCTTGCTGGAGACAGTGCTGGCGGCGTTTGGGGCGCATTCGAGTCCCACGCGGAAACTGGCTATCGAAACGCCCAATGGGGTCGCGCAATTGCCGTCCTAATTGGCGGCTGTTTGTTCCCGGTCGTGCTCAGGGCAGCGTGAACGGCTGGACCGTGACCCGCCCGCGGGTGGTCGCCGGGCCGGGATGGGCGGGCGGGGTGGCGCCGGTCAGCGCGGGGGCGAGCGTGGCACCGGTGGTGGCCGTGGTGAAGCCGGGTAGCCCCGCGGCATGCGCCTGGGCCGGCCAGGCCCCGGCGGCGGTGGGGCTGGCCGCCAGGAACCAGGGGCGGGCGTAGAAGTCGGGCGCGAGGGTCAGCGGCAGCCACCAGCTATCGGTGAGCACCACCGGCCCCGGCGCGGCGGCCACGGCGGCGGCCCACCCCTGCGCCTCTAGCTTGCCGTCGCGCAGGGCGATCCAGCCGCGCGCCAGGAATCCCGCGCCGATCAGGGCCAGGACGGCGGCGGCGGCCAGCGCCAGCCGGGCGGCGGTGCGCCCCGCCGGCGCATCGGGGATGCGCGCCGTCGCCGCCAGCCGGGCCAGCGCCGGCACCACCAGCGCGATCAGCAGCGGATAGGCGGGCAGCAGGTAGCGCTGGCCCCACTCGTAGCGGCTGATCGGGCCGATGCCGCTCAGCGCGCTAATGATCAGCACATGCAGCAGCAGGTACAGCAGCGTAAATGTGCCGAGCACCGTCACCGGTTCGGCCTCCCGCCCGGCGGGCGGGCGCGCGGCGACGGCGCTTACCACCAGCGGCGCCGCCAGCACGAAGCCGTGCAGGCTGCTGTAGGGATTCGGATCGAGCAACACCGGCAACGTGCCCAGCGCCAGCACTCCCAGCCCCATCGGTAGCAGCCAGTTGGCCGGATGCGCCGGCACATGGCCGGTCCGCCGCGCCGTCCGCCCGGCGAAGAGCCGGTTGAGGCCGGGCACGAGCACACCGGCCATCACCACCACGGTGCCGATC
>CBJNAR010000457.1:0-4271 GCA_966434075.1 uncultured bacterium | reverse complement strand
CCCGTTGTCGTCACAGGGGGCCTGGGTGTTGGGCCCGCAGATCCCCCCACCGGTGTGGATCGCGTCCCACCAGTTGTAGTTATGGTCGGCGCTGGTGCCGTTCCAGCCGCGATAGTGCGACTTGAGCGCGGCGTGGGTCCAGCGCACGCCGGTATCCTGGTTGCCGATGACGATGCCCTGCCCGGTGTAGCCCAGCGCCCAGACCGCCGGCGCGTTGACGTTCTGCACGCCCCACTCGACGGCTTGTGGAGCGGCGACGGCGGTCTGCAAGTCGGCGATGGCGGGATCCTCGATCCAGCGTTGGGGGCGATTGGAGTCGATGTGAGCCACGTCGGAGCGGGCGGCCAGCCGGTTCAGCAGCGGCCCATCCACCGTCGTGACGATCATGTTCGCCGCCCAGTACGACCGGTAGGCGACGCCCTGGGCTTTGAGCAGGGCCACCAGGCCGGCCTGGGTGCGCGCGGCGTGGCTGGTCAGCGTCCGGTAGACATACCAGCCGCGCGCATCCTGGTCTTTCATGGTATAGGCGGCGCTCACGTCGGCCTGATCGGCCAGCATGATGACCACCGATGCGGGCTTGCCCCCGGCGGTGTCCGCCAGCACGCCCGGATCAATCTTGTCGACCGGCTGGGTGCCGGTCGTGGGGAACTGCGCGGCGGGCTGCGCGCGGGCGGGGGAACCCAGCCCTGGCGCCACGCCGAGCGTCGCCAACAGCAAAAGGCCCAGCAGGACCGGGAGCACCCGGTGCCGAATGACGGTAGGCATCAGCGTAATCCTCCTTTTTGCGCCCTGGGGCGACCGGGTGCCGCCTGGTTCCTGGAGTGCCGCTACGGCGCGCACCGGACCGGCTAACGTGTGATAGTCAGGGTAACAGGTTGGCTATGGGTCTTGCCGCCCCCGGTGCCGGTCACGGTCAGGTTGTAAGTGCCTAGTCCGGCGTTCCGGTTGACGGTTACGGTCAGCGTCGATGTGTTTGTCCCGCCCGCCGCCAGTGACACCGGGTTGGGGCTGAAGACGGCGCTCGTCCGGCTGGGCAGGCCGCTCACGCTCAGGCTGACGTTCCCCGTGAAGCCGTTGAGCGAGCCCAGCGTCACGCTATAGGTTGTGCTACCGGGGCGCGCCACGGTCCGGCTCGTAGGGCTCACACTCAGGGTGAAGTCGGCGCTGGGCGCGGGCGTGTTGGTCGGCGTGGCCGTGGCCGTGGCCGTGGGCGTGTTGGTCGGGGTGGGCGTGGGGCCGCCGGCCTCGGTGACGGTGAGGAAGACGGCCGTGACCGGGCCCCAGGTCGGGAACCCCGCGTAGTCCGTGGCGCCCCGCCCGCGCACGAACAGGATATGCCGGCCCACGCTCAGCCCGCCGGTGGGTACCGTGGCGTTCACCGCCACCGTCGCCCCGGTGAAGGTGCCGTTCATCGGGATAGCCGTGCCGCCGGCCCAGGGCGGCGTGTCGATGTAATATTCCGCCGCGCCTGCGTTCTGGCTGAAGGCGTTGCCCGTCCAGGCGAAGTTGACGGTCGCGTTCAGCGTCGCGGCCGTGCCCTGCGCCACCGTGGCCGGGGACATAGTCACGCTACGGGTATCGGGGCCGTGGGCCAGCAGGTAGGGCGTGCGCGCGATCTTGGCCTGGTAGAGCAGCGGCCCCTGGTTAGCCGGCCACAGCGTGTTCTGGACATAGGACAGCGACACCAGGAAGTCGGAGCCGCCGACCTCGGTGCTGAACGCCGCCGCCCCCAGGTCGCCATAGGCCTGATCCACCGCGTCGCCGTCCACGGCGTAGAGGCAGACGGGGGGCGCGCAGGCGGTGTAGCCGTTGCCCGCGGGCGCGGCGTTGGTGGCCGAGAGGTGCTTGCCCAGGTTAGCCAGTTCGGGGCCGTTGGGCGCGGCGGTGGTGGTCCAGCCCCAGGGGTAGAGGTTCAACGCGGCGTTGGAGTGCATGTCCTGGAAGACGCCGCTGGCGGTCAGGGGGGCCGCGTCGGTATTGTTCGGCCCGCGCTGGTCGGGGATCAGCGCGCGGAGCTGGTTGACTACGGCCTGGGTTTCGGGGTCCGAGTCCGCGCTCAGGCCATGATAGGTTTGCGTGCAGGCCGAGCCGCTGGAGCCACCGCAGCAATTCCACAGGAAGGGGAAGTTGCGGTTATTGTCGGTGCCGAACTGGGTGCTGGAGGTGGGCGGCCAGACAGTGCAGCCGTTGCTGTTGTTGGCGTTTTTGCGCTGATAGTAGGGGCTGCTGCCCCCGCCGCCGGCTTCGACGATATGGTGGCCGTCGGGGTTGATCATGGGCACGACCCAGATGTCGTGCCAGTCCACCAGCCAGTGGGAGTCGGGGTTGGTGTCGTATTGGTCCAGCAAGAGCTGGATGTAGAGCATGGCGAGTTCGGGCGTGGCGATCTCGCGGGCGTGGATGCCGGCTTCGTACCAGAACACCGGCTTGGGGCCGGGAATGGCCTGGTTGGTGATATGCAGCGCCCACAGGTCGTAGCCGTTGTAGGCCGCGGGCCGGGTGCAGGCGCCGGGGTGGCCCTTGCACCACGAGTCGCCGATATCGACCTTCTGGGCCAGGGTGGGGTGGGCGGCGACCTCCTGGTCGAGGAAGGTCTGCATCTCCTCCACGGTCTTGTAGCCGCTGTAGAAGCTGTCGCCGAACAGGTGCGGGTCGTTGAGCAGGGCGGTTTCTTTCTGGTCGATCTCATACTTGAGGCCGAGGGCCTGGATATGGGCCAGCAGGGCCCGGTCGGCCCAGACGGTGAGATAGCCGCCGGTGGTCGCGACTTCTTCGGCGCCGAGGTCGGCGGCAAGCCGGTCGCGTTCGGCGGGGTCGCGGAAATAGACGCGCAGCGACCAGATGGCCGGCGCGGCGCCGGCGGGGCCGGGCGTGGGGGCGGCGGCCTGTGCCTCGATAGAGGCAGGCGCGGCGGCCGCGGCATGGGGCCAGGCGGGGCTGCCGGCGGTGAGCACGCCCAGGACCAGGGCGAGCGCCGCCACGGTGCGGATCAGGGTCTTGGCGTTGCGGTTCATGGGGTCCTCCCTTGTGGTGCGTACCGGGTCGGGTGTCGCGCGCGATAGGGAATACAGTTACCGCTTCCTGGTCGCCGGCGGCCAGGGCGCCCCGATTGGGCGGGCGGCCCCCGCGATCGCCCGCCGCGACCGCGGGGTGCGGGGCGGCACGCGGGCCGGGCAGGGCTGCGCGCCCCGATGCGGGCAGCGCTCCGTGCTTGCAGATAGTCGTCTCCAGTCATGGCCCAGAGTCTTTCTGCGCGCGCCAATATGCACGAATACGGGTCGGGTCGGGAGTGGTAGGCTTGCGGGAGTGGGGACGCCCTCGTGGTGCCGAGGCGAGGGCTGGGGGAAGGCAGGCCGCTTACCAACCTCAGTATAGCATAGGGCGGCGCCGGGCGCTAGATACGATCCGCCCGCGGGCTCACCGGTTCCGCCGGACTTGCGGGCTCCTGCGGGGCTGTAGGGTCGGAGCGCCGGCATCGGTTGCCGGCGCGGCAAGCGGTCGATTCCCGCCCCCGTCGCCTGCCCTGCCTCCGCCGCTGCCGGTGCCCCCCGGCACCCGGTGAAACCCGGTGTATGCCCTCGGCGTACCATATGGTGGTGCCCCACTTCGGATAGCCGAAGCAGCGCGACGGGCACACAGCTGTACCCAAGCAAAGGAGTATACCGCAGTGAACACACAGAAACTGCCGGATCGCGAAGAATTGCGCATCGACGCCGAGAACCTGATCGCGAAGTTCAAAGAACTGGTCAATGAAGGCAACGTACACCGCATCAGCGTGCGTACCGACGAGGGTAAGACGCTGTTTGAAGTCCCGCTGACCATGGGCATTGCGGGCGCGGCCGCCACGATCTTCCTGGCGCCGGCGCTGGCCGCGCTGGGCGTGATCGCGGGGCTGATGAAGCAGGTCACCGTGGTCGTGGAGCGGACCGAGCAATAGCGCCGCTCTGCGCGGCAACGACCGGGCCGAGGCGACGCACCGAACGCGGGCGTCGCCTCCGTTTGTGTTGGTGGCCCCCCGCCCCCGATCCGAGTGCGGTGGGTTTGGCGACCCTTTCATTCCAGGGGCTGAACTACCGCCTGCCGGCCGGCGACCTTGTCGGTTATAGGAGCGAAGAAAAGAAGTGCCGGCAATCAGTGTCCGTCGGAGGCCGAATCGTGGGCGGCTTTGGCAGCGGCCCGCAGGGTCTGCCAGGCGCGGAGCACTGCCGGTCCCAGTTGCTGCGCCCAGCGATCGATGTCCGCCCAGGCGATCTGCGGCGTGGGCCGGCGCA
>CBJNAR010000456.1:0-4283 GCA_966434075.1 uncultured bacterium | reverse complement strand
TGCCCCCGGCCAGGTAGAGCACCCCGCCATGGTACACCGCCGAGGCGATGGTGCCCTCGCCGCACTGCGGGCAATCCCCCAGGATGGCGACGCGGGTCTGCCAGAGCGGACCCTGGTTCAGATGGTCGGCGTTAAAGACGTAGAAGAAGCCGTTCTTATTGCCGGCGGCGACCCGCAGCTTGCCGTCGCGCGTGGTGAACAGGGTCGGGGTGGTGCCCCAGTCGGGGTCCTTGACCTCCTCATTGCCGGGCACGCGCCAGGCGTCGACCACTTCGTAGGTGTTCAGGTCCACGGCCACAATGGAGTCGACATGGCCGGGGGCATTGCCGGGCGAGCCGGTGGTGAGGAACATGCGGTGGTGCGCGGCGTCGAGTGTGGGCGAGGTCCAGATACCGTCGCCCAGGGTGCCGTCGGGGACCATGTAGGCATAGCGGGTGTTCTTGCCGCCGGCCAGATCGGCGCCCCACATGAAGCCGCGCACGAAAGGCCGGTCGCAGAAGGAAGCGATGCCGCTGTAGACGCGGCCCCCGGCCACCAGGGGCGAAGCCCAGTTGTAGGCGCCGTTCTCGGGCCGCGAGTCGCCGGTGAACAGCGCCCACACCGGCTGCCCGGTAGCGGCGTCGAGCGCATAGAAGTTATCGGCGCCGCCACCCACGTAGACGCGCCCATCGGCCACGGCGGCCCCGGAGGTCACACCGGCGTGATCGGGCTTGCAGACCTGCGGCGACGCGCTGGTCGTGCCGAGGAAGATACTCCAGCGGATGCTGCCGTCGGCCGTGTTCAGCGCGTACTCCTTGCCGTCCCACGCGCCAAGGTACACGGTATCGCCGGCGACGGCGGGCGAGGCGACCAGCGCGCCGCCAAGTTCCTTCTTCCAGCGCAGCCGCAACGCGGGCGCGGTCGTGGGCGACAGAGCGGTTTCGCCGTTGTTCCAGCTCTGGCGCTCGGGGTTGTTCAGGAACATCGGCCAATCGGCGGGGCCGGGCAGTCCGGCCCCCGGCGCGGCGTGCGCCGCGGGACGCGCCCACGCGGCGAGGCCCACGGCGATAACGGCCAATAACAGCAAGACGGCGGCCCCACGGGCCGCCCAACGACCAGGCATACGGCAATTCCTCATCTGGGGCTGTGCAACAAGAGCAGTGACAGCCGGGTAACATCAGGGCATCCTGTGGGAATGCAAGATGCCTGCACAAGCATCAAACAAAACCGAAAGCACAAAGGCATATCTAAGGAAAGAGCGGCGGTTCTGGTGCCCGGTTGCGGTTAAGAGCAGCCTGGATGTCCCGCCATTCGAGTTCCGCTGCGGCAGCCTCTGCGGGCGTTAAGGCTGCATCCTCGGCAACCCAGGCGGCTAATAGTTCTGCCAGATTATGTGCTGTCTGAGCTGATGCCGTAGGAGTGTCCAGACGCGCCAGAGACTCCATAAGCTGGATCAGCAGGGCCTGATGCGCAGGAGTCAGCCGCTCCCACAAAGCTTGTACGCGCGGTGACATCTGGACCCTCCTTTCCTTTGGTCGAATATGCCGGTGCAACAGCACAGTATAGGAGACAAGCTCTGCCGCCATCAAGAACGTGACCGCAGGTCGGGCCTCCACTAGCCCCGCGCGAACACGTCTGCCGCCGCGGCCCACTCGGCGTCACGCTCGCCGGGGGCGAACGGCAGATAGAAGGCGGCCCGGTCGAGCAACCCGGCGTAGCGGGCCAGGATCGCGGCTGCGGCGTCGGCGAGCGTGTCGCCCTCCACCGCGAATTCGGCCAGCATGGCGTCGTCGATAACGGCGCCCATCTCGTCCCAGCGCCCGCGGGCCGCCAGTTGGGCCAGCGCGGCGCCCCGATCCGCCCAGCCGTGCAGGTCGAGCAGAGTCGCGTAGCTCGGCGTCGAGGCGTAGAAGGCGACCTGGCGGCGCATCGCCTCGCGCATGGCGGCCCGCGCGGCCCCCTGGCCGGTGATCACGAAGACGCTGGCGCTGACCTGGATCGCGCCGCGCTCGCGCCCGGCGGCGGCCAGCCCCTCGCCGATCCACGGCAGCACGTTCTCGCGCAGGTAGCGGGCGGTGTGGAAGGGATGCACATGGAAGCCCTGGCAGGTTTCGCCGGCGAGGCGGCACAGCCCATGGTTCACCCCGGCGATAAAGACGGGCGGCTCGCCGTAGGGCAGCGGCCCCGGATTGAAGAAGGGCGTCATCAACTTGAGCGTGTAATACGGCCCTTCGTGGCGCAGGCGCTCTCCCGTCTGCCAGGAGGCCCAGACGGCGCGCATGGCGGCGATGTAGTCGCGCAGGCGGGCGACGGGCGCATCCCAGGGCGCGGCGAAGCGGCGCTCGATATGGGCTTTGACCTGGGTGCCCAGGCCGAGGATGAAGCGGCCCTGGGATGCGCGCGCCAGGTCCCAGGCGGTATAGGCCATGGCGGTGGGGCTGCGCGGGAAGGCCAGCGCGATGGCGGTGCCCAGGTGCACGCGCTCGGTGGCGACGGCGGCCAGACCCAGCGGCAAGAACGGGTCGTGCTGAATCTCGGTGGTCCAGAGCGCCTGTAGCCCCAGGCGTTCGGCGGCGGCGGCGGTCGGCCCGGCATCGCGCAGTTCGGGCGGCTGGATAACGGCATCAAAGTACATGAGCGGCTCCCTTCCCGGCGCAGGGCGGCTCGGAAGGAAAGCCGCCGGGCGCTGCCGGGTGTATATGCTTGAGTCCGCGCCATTATAACACAGCCGGGCGGCGCGGCCCGAGCCCAGGGCCAACCGGGCGGCCCCATGCGCACCGGCGAAACCCGCGGCTGGGGCACGAAGGTCTACTGCCGGCCAACCTCGCTGCGGGCGCACGTCGCGCCGGCAGGCATACTGGCTGAGAAGCGAATTGCCCGATGAAAGGGATAGCGCGATTTGGTAAAGTTTGGTAAACTGAGATCAACACCCTTCGCACGTGCCGCCGCTACGGAGGGCGCTGACGGTTAGTAGCATGTAGAACGGTGCCTGGTCTCCTGTCCCGTGCGGGCGCCGGCCAATCCAATGGCATTCTCCACCCCTATCTAGTGATTGGATGTGCCCATGGCTACTTTTACGCAGTGCCCGGCTTGTGGTGAGCCGGTTCAACCGTTCTGGCGCGATTGCCCGCAATGTGGGGTGGCCTTCCCCCAGGGGGCGACAAGCGGCGCGCCCCTCCGGGCACCGGCGATCGGCCTGGTGAACTGTCCCGCCTGCGGGGGGTCGCTGCCGTTGCCCGCGGCGGGTGCCCAGTACATACGCTGCTCCTACTGTCGCTCCAGCCTGCGCCTGCGGCGGGACGGCGACACGCTGCGCCTCGAACTGGCCTACCGGCCGGGGCCGCCCGTGGGGCGCGACGGCCCCTTACCCGATGGGCCGTTAGGCTTGCAACCCGCGGCGCAACTGCAGCAGTTGCTGCTGGAACTGCCCGCGCTGCGCGAGCGGGTCGCGACGCTGCAGCGGGGGGGCGGAGGCCTCGAACTGGTCGAAGCCAAACGCCAACTCGCAGCCGTCGAGGACCAGATCTGGGCTTTGCAACTCGACCTGTACCCCGAGGGAGCGCGGCAAGCGGGGCCGCCCCGCGTGACATTGATGCCCCGGCTGCTGGGCGTGGCGGCGGTGGCGGCGCTGGTGGTGGGCATGGCGCTGATCTTCTTGCACTAGCCGGCATCTCCCTGTGCTCTGCGGGCCGGTTTGAAACCGGTCCCTACACCTGCATCGGCGCTGGGCGCCGGGCCGGTTTGAAACCGGCCCCTACACCGGCCTCTGCGGGCGGCGGCAGGCCGATGCCAAACCGGCCCCTCCAATTACCGCGTGTCCTATTGCGCGGTGATCACTCCGACGCAGCCATTTCGGCGTCCAGGCGGGCGCGGAAGGCGACCAGGTAGGCGTGGCGGGCTTCGGCCAGCGCCCGGCCGGTAGGGGTGTGCATGTGGTCGCGCAAGAGCAGCAGCTTATCGTGGAAGTGGCCGATACTCGACGCGGGCGATGAGCGCAACCCGCCGGTGGGCTGGGCCGGGTCGAGCGCGGCCCAGTCGCCGGCAAGCGCATCGAACCCGGAGGGGCGCTGCTTCTCGCCGCCGTAGGCGAAGGTGCGCACGACACCCCAGGCGCCGAGGGCATCGAGCCGGTCGGCGTCACGGAAGATGAAGACCTCCGGCGGCAACTCCGCCGGTTGGGGTTGGTGCCGCGCCGACCAGGAGTGGTAGCGGATGCAGGCGCGCACCGCCGGCAAACCGGAAGCGGGGAAGCCGGCCTGCGGCAACAGGGCATCGGCGCAGGCCACGGCGCGGGCCTTATCGGC
>CBJNAR010000455.1:0-4286 GCA_966434075.1 uncultured bacterium | reverse complement strand
GAAGTTCACCGTAAAGGAACCCGGCTGGTTTTTGATTCGAGCGATCGCCGACGTCAAATCGACCTTTCGCTTCGCGTCGACTGCTGCGTGGCACGTCGAAAGCGAAACCGGGCCTGGCCGCATCAGCCGCCGGTCGGCCCAGTTCTTTCTGGATTGGGTCAACGAGCGTGCCGAGCGCGTCAAAGCAAACATCTCCGATGAGCAAGAACAACGAGACGTTTTAAAATGGCATGACGAGGCTCGCCGATTCTGGTCTCAGCGCGTCGCCAACGCGACAGCCGAGTGACGTGCTCTGGCAAAGCGCTCTCGCAGCGTGATCCATCACCGCCAGATTTTTATATCGACATCGACGGCAACATCGTTTACAGCCGCATCACGTCGATCTCATAGAACTTCGTGCCGTTTTTGGCCATATCTAGCAAAAGCGGCGTCGGCCGAGCGCGCTCACCGAGTGCGCCGGCGGCTGTGTCGACACGCAGACCCATCCGCTGCACTGCGGTGGCTGCGATGCGCCTTGCACCGGCGGCTCGGCGTGCACGGCCGGATCGTGCGCGTGCCCCGGCGAGCCGGTCGGCTATGTCGAAGCCGGTACTTCGCTGGCGAGCATCGACCGGTTGAACGCCTATTTTGCCGCGCTCCTGGTGGCGATCTCGGTCGGCGGGTTGCTGCTCACCGCGGGGGCGGGCTGGGCCATCGCGGCGGGCGCCCTGCGCCCCGTCAGCACGATCATCGCCACCGCGCGCGAGATCACCGGCACGCGCAGCTTTGCCCGGCGGGTGCCGGCGGCGGCGCGCCGCGATGAACTGGGCACGCTGACCGAGACACTCAACAATATGCTGGCGAGTCTGGAGGCCGCCTACGCCGTGCAGCGCCGCTTCGTGGACGATGCCGCGCACGAACTGCGCGCGCCGATCACCACCATCCAGGGTAACCTGGCCCTGCTGCGCGAGCCGGGCAGCCTGCCGCCGGACGAGCAGGCCGCGGTGCTGGCCGATCTCCAGAGCGAGGTCCAGCGCCTGGCCCGCCTGGTCAACGGTCTGCTGGCGCTGGCCCGCGCCGATGCCGGGCAAACCGGGCGCGCCGAGGTCGTGGAACTGGACACCGTGCTGACGACCACGTATCACCGCTTGCTGGGGCTGGCTCCCGCCGCGCCGGTGCACATCCGCGGCCTCGAACCGCTGTGTGTGCGCGGCGACCGCGACCGGCTGCTGCAACTGGCGCTGGCCCTGGGCGAAAATGCCGTGCGCTATACCCCGGCGGGCGGGGCGGTCGATCTCAGCCTGGCCCGCGACGGCGACAGCGCCGTGCTGGCCGTGCGCGATACCGGCGTCGGTATCCCGCCCGCCGACCTGCCCTTCGTGTTCGACCGCTTCTACCGGGGCGACGCCGCCCGCGACCTGCACCGCGAGGGGACTGGCCTGGGGCTACCCATCGCCCGCTGGATTGTCGAGGTGCACCAGGGCACGCTGGCTGTGGAAAGCCCGCCCGGCGGCGGCACTACCTTCACCGTCCGGCTGCCGCTGGTGCCCTGTGCTGCTCCGCCGTCCGCTGCCGACGGCGCCGGCGCCGCACCCGCCCGGCAGGAGGTGCCCGTCGATGGCTGAACCGCATCCCGCCCCATCTCCGGAGCAAGTGCATACGGCGATTGTCCGGCGCTTAGAGGCGGCCGGCGTGCCGTTCACGATCCACACCCACGAGGTAGCGCGCACCGTGGCCGATGCCGAGGCGCGGTTGCCCTTCCCCAAAGAGCAATTCTTGAAGACGGTGGTGTTCCGGCTGAAGGCGGGCGGCTGGATTCTCGTGGCGCTGCAAGGGCAAGACCAGGTCGATTACCGCCGGTTGGCCGATGCGCTCGGCGTCAAACGCGGTGACTTGCTCCGCCCGCCGCCGGAGGAGGTCGAGGCCGCGCTGGGCTACCAGATCGGCGGGGTCGGCCCCATCCCGCTCGCCCCGAATACCCGCGTGCTGTTCGACGAGGCCGCGCTGCCGATGGCGACGGTCTATTGCGGCGCGGGCCGCAACGACCGCACGCTGGAGATCGGGCTTGCCGATCTCATTCGCGCGGTAGCCGGGCCGGTGGCGCCTCTGGCCCGCGAACGTGCCGATTCCCCGTCCGCCGCCGACCCCGGCGCATCCTGAAGCTAGATCTCAGCTTAAACAGAGGCGGCTAGCTCCATCAAGAGACCGGCGCAGTCCGGTACCCCTGGTATTTGGTTTAGATCAGACCGTTTTCGCGGGCGTACAGGGCCGCCTGGGTGCGGTCGCGCAGCCCCAGGCGCCCCAGGATGTTGGAGATGTGGTTCTTGACCGTGCCCTCGCTGATCACCAGTGTCTCGGCGATCTCGCGGTTGCTGGCGCCCTGGGCGATCAGGCGCAGCACCTCGATTTCCCGGCTGCTCAGCCCGTCAGGGCGCGCGGCGGGCGGCACGGACGCGCCCGGCGTTGGGGCAGGCGCCGGGGGACTGCTGCCGGTCAGTGCCGCCACCATCTTGCCGGCCACGGCGGGGTCGATCTGGTAGATCCCTTTGTGCGCCGCCAGGATGGCCTGCGCCAGATCGGCGGCGGGCAGGTCCTTCAGCAGATACCCGCTGGCCCCGGCGCGCAGGGCCGCGACGATATACTCCTCGTCGTCGAAGGTGGTCAGCATCAGCACCTGGCAGGTGGGCACCGCGCGGCGCACCTGGGCCGTGGCCGCCACCCCATCCAGCACCGGCATCCGCACATCCATCAGGATCACATCCGGTCGCAGGGCCTCGGCCTGCGCTACGGCTTCCTGCCCGTTCGCGGCGGTGCCGAGCACGACGATGCCGGGCTGCAAGCTCAGCAGCGACGCGATGCCGTCGCGCATCAGCCGCTGGTCGTCCACCACCAGCACCCCGACCGGCGACTCCGGCGGATTGGGTGGCGCCGTCATACCGGCACCCCCGCGGTAGGTAGCGGGGTCGCGAGCGGCGCCGGGGCGAGGTGCGGCTGGGGATCGCGGGGCACCGTGATGAGCAGCCGGGTTCCCTGCCCGGTTGCGCTCTCCACCGCCAGCGCGCCGCCCACCAGTTCCAGCCGTTCGCGCATGCTCTGTAAGCCCGAGCCGTGGGCGCGGTTCCCGCCCGCCGGGGCGGCCAGGCCGCGCCCGTCGTCGCGGATGTCGAGCACGGCCTCGTGCGGCGTGAACCGCAGGGTGACCCAGGCGTGCGTCGCGGCGGCGTGGCGCTGGATGTTGGTCAGCCCTTCCTGGGCGGCGCGGAAGAGGGTCATGAGCGCCGGGCGGGAGAACCCGCTCTCGTCGCCCAGGATTTGCAGATCCAGGGTCACGGGTCCGCCATCCAGGCGCTGCCCCAGCACGGTCAGCGCCGCGCGTAACGAGAACGCGGTATCGGCGTCCCAGGCCCCCAGCGAGTCGCTGACCTCCTGCAACGCCTCGTCCGTCAGCAGGCGGGCATCATGCAGCGCGGCATCGGCCACCGCCGTATCGACCGCGCGAAAGGCCAGCGCCTTTTCGAGTTGGACGTTGATGACGGTCAGGTAGTGGCCGAGGCCGTCGTGGATGTCCCAGGCGAGCTGGTTGCGCGCCTGCACCGCGGCCAGCGCCTGCGCGGCGCCTGCCTGCAACTCCTGGTGCGAGGCCGCCAGGCCGGCGCGCAACGCCTCGGCGTGCCGGCGGCTGGCGCGCTCCCGCAGCACGATGCCGGACGTTGCGCTGAGTAACAGCATGACGATGCTGATCTGGATCAAGCTGTTGGCGATGGCGGCGGCATCAAAGTCCGGCGTCCCGATAGTGCTCAAACCCAGTAGCGCCACGATCCCAACCGCCCCCGCGACTCCGATCAGCGCGTTCCCCAGGTAGTTGCGCCAGCTCCCAAAATAGACGGCGGCGAGGTAGGCGATCAACGGGAGAAACCAGAAACTCCACCAGACTTGCAGGACCACGCCGCCAAACGCGACGGCAAGCATCCGCACGCCCAGCAGGATGGCGGCGACGCGGGGCGGCGGCACCTCGCCAAACAGCCGGTATTCGATCCGGTCGAGCGCGTACAGGCCGATCACCAGGCCGAGAAACAGCACATCGTCCCAGGTGTCCATGATCCCCGGCGCCCAGTGCAACTCGCTCGCGAGCCAGATAGGGATAATCGACACATAGACGGCGGTGGATAGCTCGTCAAAGCGGCGCGGCGCCAGCCAGAAGCGCCAACCGCTGGGCGGCGGCGGGGCGGCGGGCAGGGCGGGCGCCGCCGGCGGCGCCACCGTGTCCTGGCCCGCGCGCAGGGTGCCGACCGAGCGGCGGACAGCGC
>CBJNAR010000454.1:0-4307 GCA_966434075.1 uncultured bacterium | reverse complement strand
CGACATCGTCCTCGATTTCGGGCAGCACTTCCATGAGCGCGAACGATGTGTGGCGCCGGCCCGACGAGTCGAAGGGCGAAATACGCACCAGGCGATGCACGCCGGCCAGGAAGCGGCTGTAGCCGAAGGCGTTCAGCCCGCGGAAGGCGATGGTCACGCTCTTGATGCCGGCCTCGTCGCCTTCGGTCAGGTCGAGAATCTCGGTCTTCCAGTTGCGCAACTCGGCCCAGCGGGTGACTTCACGCAGCAGCATCTCGACCCAGTCCTGGGCCTCGGTGCCGCCCTCGCGGGCATGGATGGAGACCAGGGCGTTGCGCGAGTCGTAGGGCCCGCTCAACACCAGGTCGAGTTCCATCTTGTCGAGCCGGGCCAGCAACTGCTCGGTGTCGCGAGCCACCTCGGCCATCACTTCGCTGTCGTCTTCGCTCTGCGCCAACTGGTAGAGGTCCAGCAGGTCGCGGCCCTGCGCGCCCATGCCGCGCCAGGCGTCCACATGGTCTTGCAGGGCAGTGCGCCGCTGCATCACCGCCTGGGCGGCCTGGGCGTCGTCCCAGAAGTCGGGGGCCACCGAGCGGCGGTCCAGGTCGGCTATTTCTTTTTCTTTGCCGGCCAGGTCAAAGACGCACCTCAATTTCCTGGATGCGCTGGTTGATCTCGTTGAGGGTGTCGATAATGCCTTCGCTGGTTAGCAGGGCCATCGGAGTTACTCCTTTATGCGTCGGTTCGCCGCAGTATACCACCTCGATTATAATGTATGCAACTTGCGTACCCACGGGGCGCGGTAGCGGCCCCGCCCGGCCCGGCAACGGGCGGGCTAGCACAACGAAGCCCGCCTCCGCGGGCTGGGCCGGTACGTACGAGGCGCTGTGCGCGATAGCTGCCCCGCCCGGCCCGTCAACGGGCGGGCTAGCGCGACGAAGCCCGCCTCCGCGGGCTGGACCAAGGAAAAGAGGCCGCGCAGGCGGCCTTCGTCAAGGTAGCCGGAGGCTTGAGCCTCCGGGCCACCCACCACCGGATTAGCGAAAGGATCACCCGCATGCTCAAGTGCCCACACTGCCAGGAGATGTTTGAGGACGCGCAGTGGAAAACCCAGGATATCGGCCTCTCCGATGTGCGTATGGTCATCGTCTACTGCCCCAACTGCAAGACGGTGCTTTCGATCTTCAATCTCGACATCGCGCTGACCAGCCTGGGCCAGATCACCGAGATGCTGACCGCGCTGACCGACCGCATGGACGCGCGCGACCGCAGCCAGGCCGGCACGGCGGGCCAGTAGGCGGGCGCGAAGCGGCTGGTCTGGGTCCCTCCAGGCGACGGAGACTCTTCGCTGCGCTCAGAGTGACACCCTGGGGAACTGCCATTCCGAGCGGAGCGCAGAATCTCGTCTCGTGTGGGTCCAAGACGGAGACTCTTCGCTGCGCTCAGAGTGACACGGCCCCGGCGGGGTCGCCTACCGGGCGCCGCTAAATACCGAAAGCAAAAGTACCTCGCCGCTAGAAACGGCGAGGCACTTCCTTATCGTGAACTACCGACCACTGACCACTGACCACTGACCACTGACCGCTGACGGCTACACGCCCGCGGCGACCCCGGCGCGCAGGCCGACATTGAGCGAGTCGACCGCGGCGAACGTGGCCTCGGTCGGGGCGGCGACCAGATGCGGCTCGTAGTGCTGCATGGTGATGCAGTTGGTCGGGCAGATCTGGCTGCACAGGCCGCAACGGATGCAGAGGTTCTCGTCCATGATCATGGCGGCGCCGGCTTTCCAGCCCTTGGCCTCCATGAGCCGCGGCTCGAACGGCAGGTTGTTGATGCTCTCGATCAACTCCAGGTCGGCCATGTGGATGACGTTCACCGGACAGACCTCCACGCAGGCGTTGCATAGGATGCAGTTGTCGCCGTCCACGAAGATGTTAAGCTGGCACTGCAGGCAGCGCTTCGCTTCCTCGAACGCCTCGTGGTGCGGCAGGCCTAGTTCCACCTCGGTGGTGAGGTTGAAGCGGGATTCGAGCGGGCGCATCGGCATCTCCTGGCGCGGCACGGCGTCGTAGTCATCGCCTTCGACCAGGCGGCGCTGCATGGTGTCGGCAGTCCAGATCGAGATCGGCTGCCAGCTCAGGCGCACGGCGGCGTCCTGCGGGTACTCGCGGCGCACGGTCTGTGTCTCGGCCCAGGCTTCGAGGCTGCGCGTCACGTCCAGGTGGTAGTCCGAGACATAGTCCTGGTAGGGCACCAGAGCGAACTCGGCACGGACTGTGACCTTCTCGTCGTCGGGATTGACCCCGCGCAGGTACTGGTCCATGGCGATGGCCGCCTTGTGGCCGTCGCCGATCGAGGCGATGATCGTGCGAGCGCCCGCGGTGTAGTCGCCCCCGGCGAAGATGCCGGGCACGTTGGTCATCCAGGTCACCGGGTCGACCACGGGACGGTTGCGCCGTGAGACCTTCACGCCGGCTTCTTCGAGATAGCTCACGTCGGAATTCTGGCCGGTCGCCGCCACTACCGTGTCCACGTCGAGGATGAACTCGGTGCCGGGGATCGGCACGGGGGCGCGGCGGCCCGAGGCATCGGGTTCGCCCAGGCGATTGCGCACGCACTTGAGGCCGGCGACCTTGCCGTCCGACATCAGCACCTCGGTCTGCGAGACCAGGAAGCGGAACTCGATGCCCTCGATCTCGGCCTCGCGCGCTTCCTCATCGTAGACCAGCATCTCGTTGCGGCTGCGGCGATAAATCACGTAGACCTTCTCGGCGCCCATGCGCAGCGACGAGCGCGAGCAGTCCATCGCGGTGAAGCCGCCGCCGATGACGGCCACGCGCTTGCCGACCAGCGGGTACTTGTGCAGGTTGATGCGCTCCATGAAGTGCAGGCCCGAATAGAGACCGGAGACGTTCTCGTAGTCCTCGCCGGGCACTTCCATGCGCTGAGGCACCTGCGTGCCGCAGGCCAGGAACACGGCATCATGCCGCGCCTTCAGGTCGGTCAGCGAGATCGCGTCGGGCTTGCCCTCTTCGATATACTCGGGCGTGGTGGTCTTGCCGATGGGCGTGTTCAGCTTCAGTTCGACACCCATGGCGGCCATGTACTGGTTGATCTCTTCGTTGCAGAGGTCGCGCGGCAGACGCCACTCGGGGATGCCCACAGTGAGCATGCCGCCCGCCACCTTCAGCGCCTCGTAGATCGTCACGCCGTAGCCCATCTTCGCCAGGTCGCGCGCCGCGCCGATGCCGGTCGGCCCGGAGCCGACCACGGCCACGGTCTGCGACTTGGTGCGCTCTGGGCGGGTCCAGGGATACTGCTCGCTGCGATTATCTGAGGCGACGCGCTTGAGCCAGCAGATGGCGATCGGCTTATCGACCCGCCCGCGGCGGCACGCCTGCTCGCAGGGCCGCGCACAGACCCGGCCCAGGATGCCGGGGATGACATTGTCTTCGAGATTGATGCGGTAGGCTTCGTCGTAGTCCTCGGCGGCGATATGGGCGATATAGCGCGCCACGTCGGTATAGGCCGGGCAGCCGTACTGGCACGAGATGTTCGCCAGGAACCACTCGTTATCCCCGGTGAACAGGTGGTACGGTTGGGCCTCGTGTTCGGCGTGCCCGACCCGGCTCTCGGAGCGCACCAGCGCCATCAAGCGCATACGTTCTTCGGCCATCAGAGTCTCCTTCTGCTAAATGCCCCAGCCCAACCGCAGCATCCAGCCCTGATCCTCGATGGTGGAGTCGGGGCCGTGGCCGGGGTAGAAGCGGGTGGTCGGCGCTAAATCGGATAGGCGGCGCAGGCTGGCGTAGAGCGCGTTCTCGTCGCCGCCGGCCAGGTCGGTGCGGCCCATGCCCTGGTCGAACAGGGTGTCGCCGCTGAACAGCAGATCCTCGTCTTCCTCGTGGAGACAGCACGAGCCGGGCGTGTGCCCCGGCGTATGCAACACCCGGAAGCGATACTGGCCCACCGGCAGCACATCGCCCTCGTGCAGGAAGCCGGTGGGCGTGCTGGGGGCGATGGTGAACGGCAGGCGCTGGTGCTCGCTGGCCGGGTGGGCCAGCCGCGGGGCATCGGCCTCGTGGATCAGCAAGGGCGCGCCCGTGGCCGCCACCAGCGCGGCGTTATCGCCCACGTGGTCCCAGTGGCCGTGGGTATCGACAATCCGCACCACGCGCAGGCGGCGGGACTCGACCCGGCGCAGCAGTTCGGCTGCGCTGTTGAGGGGCGCATCGACAATCATCGCCTCGCCAGCCGTCTCGTCGGCCACCAGGTAGCCGTTGGTATCGACAGGCCCGGATGTAATACAGTCAATCAGCATGTCCAGC
>CBJNAR010000453.1:0-4307 GCA_966434075.1 uncultured bacterium | reverse complement strand
CCCGTCGGGGTGGCGGCGCACCAGCACATTGCGCCCGCCCTCCGCCGGGCGGCTCTCCAGCCAGTAAATATCCTCACCGTCCGCCGTGATCCCGCTGAGCCCGATCGATTGCGAGACAATCAGGTCCGACGTGATGGGCGATTTCCAGGATCCATACGGTGCTACCTTGGGGTCTGCCATGTCAAAAATTCCTCGTTCCCATCAAGCTGCCGATCCCTAAAATCGGCGCATATATCGCGGTATTATACAACGCGCCGGCTGCCCCCTGCATCGCGGCTTCCCGCCAGGCCGATCTCCTATACATACAACGAGAGGGCAGGTGCAGACCTGCCCTCCCGGTAAAATGAACTATCGGACGGCCCCTACGGGAACACCATCTCGTCCGGTTCGGCCAACGCGGTTTTCATCTCCTGCACCGCCTGCCGCGCTTCCTCGACCGAGCCCTCGTCTTCGATGGTCGTGATGTCGCCGGGGTCGCGTTCCAGAATGACCGATTTCAGCACCCGCCGCATGATCTTGCCGCTGCGGGTCTTGGGCAGCATATGGACGAAGTTGATCTCGCTGATGACGGCTACCGGGCCGAGTTCCTGGCGCACCGTGTCCAGCAGTTCGCGGCGCAGGTCGTCGGAGGGGCGATACTGCTGCCGCAGCACCACGAAGGCCGAAATGACCTCGCTGCGCACCGCGTCGGGCCGCCCGGTGGCGCCCGCTTCGGCCACGGCGGGGTGCTTCAGGAATGCCGTCTCGACCTCGATGGTGCCGATGCGGTGCCCGGCGATCTTGATGATCTCGTCGGCGCGGCCCGCGAACCAGACGTAGCCGTCCTCGTCGAACTGGGCCGAGTCGCCGGTGTAGTAGACACCGGGGAGGCGTTGCCAGTAGTCCTGCCCGTAGCGCTCCGGCTCGCCCCACAGCGAGGCGATCAGGCCGGGGAAGGGCCGCCGCAGCACCATAATCCCCTTCTCGCCGGGCGGCACCGGCTCGCCGTCGAGCGTGAGCACCGCGGCGTCGATGCCCGCCAGCGGGATGCCCGGCGACCCCGGCTTGATCGGCAGCATCGCCACGCCGTAGGGGTTGCCGAAGATCGGGCCGCCGGTTTCCGTCTGCCACATGTTGTCGAGGACGGGCACCTCGTCCTTGAACACGGTCTTTTGCAACCACTCCCAGGCCGGGGCGTTCAGCACCTCGCCCGCGCAGACCACCCGCTCCAGACTGGCGAGATCGTAGGGCGCGGCGTGCTGCTCGCCGTAACGCATCAGCAGGCGCACGGCGGTAGGCGAGGTGAAGATCCCCGTGACGCCTAGCTCCTGCACGGTGCGCCAGAGGACCGCCGGATCGGGATGGTCGATGGCCCCCTCGTAGGCCACCGTAGTGCAGCCGACCAGCAGCGGCGCGTAGACGATGTAGCTGTGGCCGACCACCCAGCCGATGTCGGAGGTCGACCACCATACATCCTCGGGTTTCATGCCGTAGACCCAGCGGCCCATGGCGTGGATATGCACCTGGTAGCCGCCGTGGGTATGCACGGCCAGCTTCGGCTTGGCCGTCGTGCCCGAAGTCGCCAGGATATAGGCCGGCTCGTTGGCCTCCATCTCGACATGGCCGCCGTCCTGGCCCGCGCCGCGCTGCACGAAGTCCTCCCAGGTCAGGTCGCGCCCGGCCGTCATGGGCACCTCCGCCCCTGTCCGGTTGAGAACGACTACATGCTCGACCCCGGCGCCCGCCTGGTCCAGCGCCGCATCCACCAGCGGCTTCAACGCCACGTCCTTGCCCTTGCGATAGGTGATATCCGCGGTGAACACCAACCGGGAGCCGCTGGCCTGGATGCGGTCGCCCAATGCGCCCGCCCCGAACCCGGCGAACACCACCAGGTGGATGGCGCCGATGCGCACGCAGGCCAGCATCAGCATGATCGCCTCCGGGCAGACCGGCATGTAGATGGTGATGCGGTCGCCCTTTTGCAGGCCCATGCCGCGCAAGGCGGCGGCCAGGCGCGCCACCTCGTCGCGCATCTCGGCATAGGTGAACTGCCGGCGCTCGCCCCGCTCGTTGAGGTAGATCAGCGCCGTCCGGTCGCCGCGCCCCGCCGCCACGTGGTGGTCCAGGCAGTTATAGGCCAGGTTGGTGCGGCCCCCCACGAACCAGCGAAAGGTGGGGAAGTCCCACTCGAAGACGGTATCCCACTTGCGGAACCAGGGCAGTTGCTCCGCGGCGCGGCCCCAGAATGCATCGGGGTCTTCGGCGGCCTCGCGCCGCCAGCGCCGGACCAGGGGATTAATCAAATCCATGCCTCTACCTCCTTCGCGCTATCGCTGCCGCGTCTCGGTGTTGAGTTGGTCGTGTTCCCCCAACGGGGAGCAGACCGGAGGATGGATACCGGCCAGGCCGGGTGTCACACGGGCCGCGGGGCAGAAGGAAGCCGGCGGAGACGGCCCTGCTTTTCAGTATAGCACACTGAGGAAATGGTGATAGGGTGCGGCAAGGTTTGGCCGCGCCGGCGGGACCGCCCGGTCCGCCGACGGGCGGGCTACTTCCAGCCGAGGTCGCGCAGGGCGGGCGCCAGCATCTGGTCCGTGACCATCGGCGAGAGCTTGGCGGCGCCGCGGTTGTTGAGGTGGTTGGTGTCGCGGAAGTCCTGCGGCTCTTGCCAGAGGGCGTGGTTGTTGTAGTCGGCGTAGGTCATGCCATATTTGGCCGCGGTCTGCTGCAGGTAGGCGCGGTAGGCCGCGTAGGCGGCGGGCGGCAGGAAGGTCTCATGTACCTTCGCCACGGGCATGTTCAGCACGATTACGTGGATGCCCCGGTCTTTGGCGAGTTGCAGGAATTGCTCAAAGCGCGTGACCATGGGGCCGCCGATGGTGTAGTTCTTCAGCAGGCCCCAGCCGGGGGCGTTGACGTAGAGGCCGCGCATGCGCGCGATAGCCCCGGCGTCCATCACGCCGTCGGCGGGCACGAAGCCGTAGGGGTCTTCCTTGATGCCGCCCGGCCAGGACGAGGCGCCCGGATCGTCGCGCTCGGTGACGGCGCTGCGGATGACGTTGCGCATGCGGAATAGATACCAGGGCCGCCCCAGCAGGAAGGCCAACTGGTCGTCGATGCGCTGGGTCGGGTCGGGGAAGGCTTGCGAGTAGTCCGACAGCGTCGCCAGTTCGTCGCGGTAGTCGTAGGTCGGCGGCAGGTTAAGATACTCGTTAAACTCGTACTCGGCGGCCCCATAGATAATGACCTTTGGCTGCTTGTCAGGCTGCACCACGTTCTTGAGCATCCAGTAGTTGGCCTGCGGCGTCGCCAGCTTCATGCCCAGGTTCAGGATATGCACCGGCTGCTGGAACTGCGTCTTCAGCTCATTCATCATCAGCACGGGGCTGAGGCCCAGTTGCACGCGCGAGCTGCCCATCACCAGCACGTCCACCGGCGCGGGCGTCTGGTGATAGAGCGCCACGTGCCAGAGCGTGCGGTCGCGCTCCATCGGGTCGGACAGCACGAGCGGCTCCAGGGCCACCCGCGTAACCACGTCGGCCACCACGAGCAAGAGCAGCACGATCCCCAACTGGCGCAAGATGGCCTGGCGGCGCGAGGGCGACACCGGCACCGGGGCGGCGGGCGCGACGGGGGCGGCGGGGCGGCGGGCAGGCGCGGGGACCACGGCGGCGCGGGCGGGCGCCTCAGTGGTGGCGGCTTGCACGCCGGTCGCGGCGGCGATATTGGGAGATAGCGGTGCGTCGTTGGTCAAATCAGCCATCCTAGAACTGGAAATAGATAAAGCTCTGCGCGGCGGCGGGGAAAATGATCATCCAGAGGATGATCACCAGGGCGTAGGCCGGGCGCACGGTCCATTCCCAGCGCAGCACCCGCGTCTGCAACGCCTCCGGCACCCGGCCCCGCAGCCAGTGAACCCCGCCCACCAGCACGAAATAGCCGAGCATGATGCCCAGCACGATCCAGCGGTCGCTGGTGGCAAACACATCCTCCCCGGCGGTGGGCCAGACCATGCGCATCAGGAACTCGCGCATGGTGGGGATGTCCGATGCGCGGAACAGCACCCAACTGACGCAGGTGAAATGGAAGGTCAGCGCCATCGCCAGCAAATAGCCCAGGGGCGCGCGCCAGCGGGCGAGCCGGCTGGGCGGCGGCGCCTCGCCGGGGAAGGGGTCGCCCTTGCGCGGCAAGATGCCGCGGTCGCCCATCCAGCGCAACGCCACCAACCCCACGCCCTGGAACGACCCCCACAGCACAAAGTGCCAGGCGGCGCCGTGCCAGAGGCCGCCGAGCGCCATGGTCAGGAACAGGTTACGATAGTTCGCCAG
>CBJNAR010000452.1:0-4309 GCA_966434075.1 uncultured bacterium | reverse complement strand
GCTGCCCGTCGCGGCGGAGCAGGCCGTGCCGGGGACCCGCGGCACGGAACTACAGGCCGGGCCGAACTGGCTGGAGAACAGCCGCGTGCGCGTGGATGTCGCGGCGGACGGCTCGTTCAGCCTGCTCGACAAGGCGAGCGGGCGGCGCTACGGCCCGCTCAACGTCTTCCGCAGCGAGGCCGACCGGGGCGACGAGTACAGCTTCTGCCCCGCCGAAGCCGATACGCCGGTCAGCAGCCGCGGCCAGGCCGGGGCCGCGGTCACGCTGGTCGAGCACGGGCCGCTGCGCGCCACGCTGGAGATCCGCCTGCGCCTCGACGTGCCCGCCCGGCTGGCCGAGGACCGCACCCACCGCGTGGCCGAGACGGTGGCCCTGCCCATCACCACGCGGGTCAGCCTGGGGCCGGGCCGGCGGCGCGTCGAGATCCACACGGAGATCGACAATACCGCCCGCGACCAGCGCCTGCGCGCCCTGTTCAGCACCGGCGTGCAGACCGATGCGGTCGACTCGGCGGGCCAGTTCCAGGTGATGCGCCGGGCGGCCAGCCTGTCAGAGGAAGAACGCCGCCGCGTGCCCGAGTTCGACGAGGAGCAGGAGGTCAACTACCACCCTCAGAAAGCCTTCGCCGATGTCTCCGACGCGACCGGCGGGCTGGCCGTGCTCAACCGCGGCCTGCCGGAGTACGAGGCCGAAGCCGAGCCGGGCGGCCTGGCCCTGGCCGTGACCCTGCTGCGCTGCGTCGGCTGGCTCAGCCGCGACGACCTGAGCACGCGCTACAAGCACGCCGGGCCGCCGCTCGAAACGCCGGAGGCGCAATGCCTCGGCCCGCACAGCTTCGCCTACGCGGTGATCCCGCACTCCGGCGACTGGCTGGCGGGCGGCATCGCCCCGGAGGCCGAGACCTACACGACGCCGATCCACAGCGCGCCGCTGGTCGCTGCGCCCGAGCCGGGCGCGGTCCTACCGCCTGCACACAGCTTCTACGCCGTCGAACCCGCCGAAATGCTTTTCAGCGCCTGCAAGCGCAGCGAGGACGGCACGCAGATCATCCTGCGCGCCTACAACGTCGCGCCGCACCCGGTCGAGGGCACGCTGCGCCTGGGCCTGCCGGGCACCGTGCGCCGCGCCAACCTGGCCGAGCGCGACCTGGGCACACCGCTCGCGCCGGTGCAGGACCCCGGCAACGCCCCGGCGGGCGGGACCTACCGGTTCACCGCCCGCCCCCATGAAATCGTCACGTTCTCCATCGCAGTCAATGAGGTTGTAAGTGAATAATTGTTCCGCGGGGGCGCCCGCATGTTGATCGAAGATACGCCCGCCGCTCTCGTTGTCGCGGGCGACGGCTACCGGCTCGAAATCGCGCGCAGCCGGCCCCGCGCCGTGCTCCGGCTCACCGGGCGCCTGGTCACCACCCTGGATCTGGCCTCGGCCCTCGACACCACCGAGGCCGTGGACGAAGTCACACAACTCGGCCCGCCCAGCCTGGATCGCGAGGGCGACCGCGTCCGCGTCACCTGGACCGGGCAGAGCACCTGCTGGACCCGCAAACAGGTCGAGATCGTCGCCTGGGACGGCGGCTTCACCTACGGCTACAGCGTGGAGGGGCAGGCCGCGCTCGACCGGGCGCACCTGTTCCGCACCCGCGCCGTGGCCTCGCCCGTGCACCATGTCCGTCTGTTCGACCCTGAGCCGAACAGCGGCGCCGTGCGCTATACCGGCGACCACTGCTCGCCCGGCAAGCACTGCCCCATGTGCATCCCCGACCCGTACACCGGCATCCTCTCCTACACCGGCCCCGCCGACTACATGACGATCAGCGTGGGCCGCGATAAGGCGTTCCACGAGGGCAACTGGTTCTTCACCCCCGCGCCCTTCTGTTACGCGGTCGAGGGCGACGGCAACTGGCTGTCGCTGGGGCTGGCGGCGGCGCCCGGCGCCTGGTTGTTCACCGAGATGGAATACCCCGGCAACGGCTTCGGCTTCAGCCTGTACTATGAGGGCCATACCGCCGTGGCGGGTCGCTGGGAAAGCCCGCGCCTGGTCTGCCTGACCGCGCCCGACGAGTACGCAGCGGTCGCCGGTTACTGCGATTGGCTGCGCGCCGCCGGCCTGGCGCCCGACCATGGCCGCGGCCCCATCCAGGACTGGTGGCGCGAGCCGATGTTCTGCGGCTGGGGCGAGCAGGTCTCGCAGGAGGTCCACCACGGCAGCCCCAAGGCGCCCGACTGGTCGGCCCAGCCCAACTATGAGCGCTGGCTGGCGACGCTGGCCGCCCACGGCATCAATCCCGGCACGGTGGTCATCGACGACAAGTGGCAGCGCAGCTACGGGCTGAACGACGTGGATACGGCCAAGTGGCCCGACCTGCGCGGCTTCATCGCCGCGCAGCACGCGCAGGGTCGCCACGTGCTGCTCTGGCTCAAAGCCTGGGACCCCGAAGGGCTGCCCCCGGCGGAGTGCATCCTGAACGACGGCGGCCTGCCGGTGACGGTCGATCCGGGCAACCCGGCCTACCGGGCGCGGCTGACCGAGGAAGTGCGGGCCATGTTGCAGGACCTCGACGCCGACGGCTTCAAGATCGACTTCACCCACCTGGTGCCGCGCGGGCCACGCACGGCCACCCAGCCGGTGCCCAGCAGCGACGAACCGGCCAGGGCCGCCGTCGCCGCCCAGGAAGTGCTGGCCGTCGCCGGGCACATCCTCTGGACGCGCACGCCGCTGGGCGCGGCGGCCAACGGCCATTGGGGCCTGGAACTGATGCGCGACTGGCTGAGTATCGTCTCGGACGCGGCGCGCGCCGCCAAGCCCGACGCCCTGATCATCACCCACACGGCCAACCCCTACCTGGCCGACCTGGCCGATATGTTGCGCCTCAACGACATCGCCGGGCTCGACGACATCGAGGGCAGTATCGTGCCCGACATGCGCCACCGCACGCGCATCGCGCGCGCCGCCTCGCCCGGCTGGCTGATCGACTCCGATAACTGGCCCTGCCTGACCCGCACGCAGTGGCGCGACTACGTGTTGGCCCAGGGCAGCGGCGAGTTCGGCGTGCCCTCGCTCTACTTCGCCGAGCGCCTCGGCTGGGGTCCGACCGACGAACCCCTGGACGAGGAAGATTACGCGGCGGTGCGCGCGGCCTGGGCCGCCTACCGTGCCCGCATCCCTGCAACCGCCGGCCTGCCGCCGCAGTCCCCGGCTTAACCGGCCCGCCCACGGGCGCGCCTCATCACGTTTGGAAGGAACGTAATGACTATCAGAACACCCGTCGGTGCGCTAGCCGGTCGCCGCGAGCCGGGCCGCCCGATGGAGGAAGCCGAGGCCCCGCGCTGGCCGTTCTCCGCGGACACCATAATCCCGCTCAACCGGCTGACGCTGCGCCAGAAAGTCGGCCAGCTCATCACCGTGGAGATCCCCGACGCCCGGCTGACCCCCAAAATCGCGCACTTTATCCGCCACTGCCACCCCGGCGGGATCGCCATCTTTGGCCGCAACCTGGCCGGCCCCTGGGCCACCGCCCAGCTCATCTCCGATTTGCAGGGCGTCGCCGCCGCCGCCGGAGACGCCCCCCTGCTGATCGGCATCGACCAGGAGGGCGGGCAGGTCTCCCGGCTGCGCTACCCGGCCGCCGAATTGCCGAGCAACATGGCCTGCAACGCCGCGGGCGGCCCGGCAGCCGCGGGCGAAGCCGCCGAGATCCTGGGCGCCGAGATGGCGGCCATGGGCATCAATCTCGCCTACGCGCCCGTCGCCGATATCAACACCGCCGCCACCAACCCGGTCATCGGCACGCGCGCCTACTCCGACGACCCCCGGCAGGTGGCCGCCTGCGTGCGCGAGGCGATTGCCGGCTTGCGCCGGGGCGGCGTGTTCAGCATGGCGAAGCACTTCCCCGGCCACGGCGATACCCTGGCCGACTCGCACCTCAAGTTGCCCAGCGTGCCCGCCGGGTGGGACCGCATGGAGTCGGTCGAACTGGTGCCGTTCCGCGCCGCCATCGCCGCGGGCGTCGATACGATCTGCTCGGCCCATGTGCGCTTCCCCGGCATCGACCCCTCGCACCTGCCGGCCACGCTCTCGCACCGGCTGATGACCGATCTGCTGCGCAAGGAGCTGGGTTTCCAGGGGGTGCTCTTCGCCGACGCCCTGGTCATGGACGCTATCGCCGGACGCAAGGGCGGCAATATCCCGCCCGCCGCCGTGGCCGCGATCAACGCCGGGGTGGACTGCGTGATGATCCTGGGCAGCCTGCGCCTGCAGGCCCAGGTCTACGACACCCTGCTCGGTGCCGTGCAGGCGGGCGTCATC
>CBJNAR010000451.1:0-4336 GCA_966434075.1 uncultured bacterium | reverse complement strand
GCTACTACGACCCGGCTACCCAGCAGTTCTTGACGCGCGACCAGCGGGGCGCGAGGACGGGCAGGCATCTAATCCGGTTCTTTCGCACAGGGCTACGGCGCGAAGAACGGGTCATCCCGAATGCTTGTTAGGCACTCGTCCAGGGTGAGGTCGGTATACGGCTCGACCCACTGCCCGGTGTGGCGCATGAAGGCCAGGTGGAACCGGTTATTCCCGGCGTAGGTCAGGCGGGCAAAGCGCGTTTCAAAGCACGGTTGCGGCGCGTCCGGCTCTGGGCAGGTGTAGGCGGCGCTGAAGTAGAACCGGCCCCGCTCCCACCGGACGTACACGTCCGAGACATAGTTGAACTGCGGATTCTCGGGCGGGGGCTGTACATAGCGCGGCTTCAGGTCCTGCTCGACGAGAGCATTGGCCCGCGCCGCAACTTCGTCCTTCAGAAAGCCGGGCACGGATGCGCGCCCCGACTTGCCCGAACTATAGCCCCATCCCTTCGGTGCCGGCATTGCTTTCCTCCCGATTTGTGCTTCCACACTCGATTGTCATGCTTCACTTCGTTCCGCATCTCGTCTTGTACCCGAACGAGACGAGACTCTTCGCTGCGCTCAGAGTGACAAGCACTGGAGAGCGAGACGAGGCTCTTCGCTGCGCTCAGAGTGACAAGCACTGGAGAGCGAGACGAGGCTCTTCGCTGCGCTCAGAGTGACAAGCCTCCACCGTCGTCCGTCTCCTGACGGCTGACGGCTGACCGCTACACCGTTTTTCGCTGCGCTCAGAGTGACAAGCCTCCACCGTCGTCCGTCTCCTGACGGCTGATCGCGTAGCGGTGCGTAGCACACGGCTGACCGCTACACCCGCACGAGACGAGACTCTTCGCTGCGCTCAGAGTGACAGCGTCCGGCCCGGCTAATCGGCGCCGGGCGTGGCGGGGGCCGGTTTCGCCTTGCCTTCGAGCGCGCCCAGGCTGCCCATGGCCGCCCACAGGAAATCGTCCACCGACATATTGCCCGCCTGCAGCAACCGGCCCAGCAGGTGCGGCAGCACTTCGCGCACCAGCGCGCTCTGCTGCTCCGGCGACAGGCCGTCGAGGAAGCGGTCGACCACGTGCTCCAGCAACGTGCGCCGGTCCTCGGCGGAGAGCGTCGCCAGCGCCTTCTCGGCCATGGTCTGCATCAACTGGTTGCGCTCGGCCGGCTCCAGCTTGGTCAGGGCCTGGTCCATCAGATTTTCGAGTAAGCTCAAGATGTCCTCCTCCGATTCGGTCGTGACGCCCCGGCGGGATCGGCGGGCGCGCCCGAAGGTAACAGCAAAAGCGATGCCCCGTTGCGCGCACGGTGCGCCGGGATCCAGTATAACGGATAGCGTATAATGAAGCCGAATATCCCCCGCCCCACGAGGGGTGGGCAGCGGATGGAAAAGGAGTCCATAGCATGAGCAAATCGTATCTCAAGGACAAAGTGGTGATGATCAGCGGCGCGTCGAGCGGCATCGGCGCGGCCACGGCGCGGGCCTTCGCCGCCGAGGGCGCCCACCTGGCGCTCTGCGCTCGCCGCACCGACCGCCTCGACGCGCTCGGCCCCGAACTACTGAACGCCGGCGCCGGGCCGGTGCTTACCTACCCGGTCGATGTGCGCGATGTCGCGGAGATCGACTCCTTCGTCCAGGCCACGATGGAGGAGTTCGGGCGCATCGACATCCTGGTGAACAACGCCGGGCTGGCCCGCCGCATGGACCCCATCGCCAGCGCCGACGAGGACGCCTGGAACGAGATGATCGACACCAACATCAAGGGCCTGCTGGCGATCACCCGGCGCGTCGTGCCGATCATGCGCGAACAGGACGGCGGGCACGTCATCAACCTCGGTTCGACCGCCGGGCACTCGGTGTACGAGGGCGGCAGTGTCTATTGCGCCACCAAGCACGCGGTCATCGCCATCACCGAGACCCTGCGCCTGGAGGTCGCCGACCGGCGCATCCGCGTCACGGCCATCTCGCCGGGGCTGGTGGAGACCGAGTTCAGCGTGGTGCGCTTCCAGGGCGACCAGGGGCGCGCCGATGCCGTCTACGCCGATATGACGCCGCTCACGGCGGAGGACATCGCCGAGTGCATCCTCTTCGCCGCCAACCGGCCGCCGCACGTGAACATCGACGAGATGATCATCAAGCCGCTCGACCAGGCCAGCGTCAACAAGGTCATCCGCCGCCCGGCCACCGAAGTAAAGCGCGACTGAGAGCCGCTTCCACTCGTCCTTGTCACTCTGAGCGCAGCGAAGAGTCTCGTCTCGTGCGGGAACAAGGCGAGATGCTTCACTCCGTTCAGCATGACACCGTAGGCGGGACGCAGTACTGCAAAGCCGCCCCCTCGCGCCACGGACCACAGCGCGGTTATAAGCGGGGTTCAAGCATCGATCCCGGCGATGAGTGCTTGCCGGGCCGGCGGACGGTATGGTACAATCATACGTTGCGGTGGTGGACCGCGCGTGACCAGTATGCAGCATTCCCGCGCGGCGGGCTGGGTAGGATGGCGAGCATGAACGAGGCACAGTACGATGTGATTGTGGTGGGCGCGGGACACGCCGGGTGCGAGGCCGCGCTGGCCGCCGCGCGCATGGGCCGGCGTACGCTGCTGCTGACCCTCAACCTCGACAGCGTGGCGCTGATGCCGTGCAACCCGTCCATCGGCGGCCCGGCCAAGGGCCACGTAGTGCGCGAGATCGACGCGCTGGGCGGCGAGATGGGTCGCAACACCGACCGCACGTTCATCCAGATCCGCATGCTCAACACCAGCAAGGGTCCCGCCGTGCAGGCGCTGCGCGCCCAGTGCGACAAGAAGCTCTACCAGTTGACCATGAAGACCGCGCTGGAGACCGCGCCCAACCTCGATCTCAAGCAGGGCGCCGCCGCCCAACTGCTGCTGGAACCGCTGGCCGGGGAGGACGCGGCGGACTTCGGCGGCACGCTCGACCCCAGCGCCCAGGCCGCCGACGAAGCCATCGCCAACCCGCGCCGCCGCCTGCGCGTCACCGGCATCGTCACCGCCACCGGGCGCACCTACCGGGCGCGGTCGGTCGTGCTGACCACGGGCACCTTCCTGCGCGGGCGCATCATCATGGGCGAGGTGACGGCCAGTGCGGGCCGCGCGGGCGAGGCGCCGTCTATCGCCCTGGCCGAGAACCTGGGTGAGCTCAAGTTCCCGCTGCTGCGCCTCAAGACCGGCACCCCGCCGCGCATCGACGCCCGCACCATCGACTGGAGCCAGGTCGAGTACCAGTTCGGCAGCCCCACGCCGCTGGCGTTCAGCTACACGCCGGTCGAGCCGGTGCTGCGCCCGCCGCTGCCCGGCTACCCCAACCCGGCGCCGACTGATTGGCGCCCGCAGATGCCCTGCTACATGGTGCACACGACCGCCGAGACGCACTCCGTTATCCGTGCCAACCTGAGCCGCGCGCCCATGTTCAACGGCAGCATCGAGGGCGTGGGGCCGCGCTATTGCCCGTCCATCGAAGACAAGATCGTGCGCTTCGCCCACAAGGAGAGCCACCAGCTTTTCCTGGAGCCGGAGGGCTGGCAGACGAACGAGGTCTACGTCCAGGGTGCCAACACCAGCCTGCCGGAGGACGTGCAGTGGGCCATGCTGCGCTCGATCCCCGGCTTGGAAAACGCCGAGATCATGCGCATCGGCTACGCAGTGGAGTACGATGCCGTGCCCAGCACCGAGATCACCGCCGCGCTGGAGACCAAGCGCGTGGCCGGGCTGTTCCTAGCCGGGCAGATCAACGGCACGTCGGGCTACGAGGAGGCCGCCGGGCAGGGCATCCTGGCCGGGATCAACGCCGCGCTGAGCGCGCGAGCCGCCGAGCAGGGCGCGCCCGGCCCGTTCCACCCGCTGAACCCGCGCCCGGCGCCCCTTGCCGCGTGGCCGGAGGACACGCTCAACGCCGACCTGACGCGTGGCATGGCCGCCGCCCTGGCCGCGGGCGGGCTGCTGGTGCTGCCGCGCAGCCATTCGTACATCGGCGTGATGGTGGACGACCTGACCACCCATGTGCTGACCGAGCCGTACCGCCTGTTCACCTCGCGCGCCGAGTACCGCCTGCTGCTGCGCTCGGACAACGCCGACCTGCGCCTCACGCCCATTGCCTACCACCTGGGCCTGGTGGATCGCGCCCGTTACGAGGCGGTCGAGGCCAAGCGCGAGCGCATCGCCGCCCTGCTGGCCCGGCTGGACGGCATCCGCATCAACCCGCTGGCTCCCGAAGCCGCCGCGCTGGCCGCCCTGGGCTGGACGCTGCCGGAGCGCACCGTCACCGTCGCCGAGTACCTGCGCCGCCCGGAGAGC
>CBJNAR010000450.1:0-4337 GCA_966434075.1 uncultured bacterium | reverse complement strand
GGCGGGATCTGGAGATAGCTTTGTAGCACCTGGAGGATGGGCGTGGGATCCTCGCGCCAGCGCGGGCGGCCCAGGTCGATCTCGGCTACTCCCCGCATCCCGTAGCGGTCCATGAACGCCGCGATGGCCTGCTGCGCCGTGGCGGGCAGGTGCCCGGCCAGATATGCCACCGCCAGATCCGCCGCGGGCGTCCGCGCAAACAGCGTCCGCGCCGCCTGATCAGCCCCGATGCGCCGGGCGGTGGCCCACAAGATGAGGTCCATCTCCGTCGTGACGTTCCGCGGCAGGCCGCGGGTCATCTCCAGGCGCACCCGCTCGGCATCGGGCAGCCGTCCGGCCAGCCGTTGCAGGGCGACCAGGCTGATCATCCCGCCCATGAGGCCGGGTATGATATACCGTTTGGCGATCTTAAACCCACCGAACATCGCCTCGTCCAGGAAGTCGACGCGCTCGGCCAGCGTGTGTGCCTCGGCGGCGCGGGCAGCCAGGCGCGCGATACCGGCATCCGTGTGCCGGTCGATCGCCTCCCGGCGGGCGCGCGGCCGCATCATGTTCAGCACGACCTGCCTGAGAATCGGGCCGAAGCCGTATAGCAGATGGCGCACGGTGTTCAACCGCGGCAGTCCCCGCCCCGGCGCAGGCGCCAGCCGCGGATCGTCCCACAGCTTTTCGAGCGCCTGCCGGATCCCTGGATCGAGGAACCTGGATACGCGCAAAACCACCCGGCGCATGATGGGGTTGCGCACGAGCGGCGTAACATCGAGGTACAAGCGCTCCGCCGCCGTCAGCAGCGTCCCCTGCGTTTCAGGCGTCATATGCACGCCAAACATGCCGCCAAACCCGCATGCGCCCAGGGCGATGGCGTCCTGGCCCAGCGGCGTCAGTGGATCGAGCACACCCTGGACGGAGGCAAAGGAAAACATCACATGCGGCGGGTTGACGGGTAAGCCTTCGGGGACCGGAAACAGCGAGGTGATGGGCCGGGCCTGCAGCAAGAACAGCCGGCTGCCCGCCCAGGCCCATTCCAGATCCTGCGGCGTCCCATAGAACTGCCCCACACGCAAGCCGAGCGCCGCCAGGTCCACGATCACCGGGTCGGGCAGCGCCTGCTGCGTCGCTGCATCGCCGGTGACGGTGACGGTGCCGCCGCCCGCCTGGCCGTGAATCGCCAGCGCCTTGGCCCCCAGCGTCTTGCTGCGGATGCGCCCGGTCGTGCTGTCCACCACGTAGTGGTCGGGTTCGACCTGGCCGGAGACGAGCGCCTCGCCCAGGCCCAGCGTGGCGTCGATTACCACCTCGTCGCGCCGGCCGGTCAGCGGGTTGGCGGTGAATAGCACGCCGGAGGCCTCGCTGGGCACCAGTTCCTGCACCACCACGGCCAGGGCCACGTCGCCGGGCGCGATACCGTTGCGGGCGCGATAGCCCAACGCACGCGCCGTCCACAGGCTCGCCCAGCAGCGCACCACTGCATCGAGCACGGCGGCATCGCCCACGATATTGAGGTAGGTGTCTTGCTGGCCCGCGAAGGACATGTCCGGCAAATCCTCGGCGGTGGCCGAGGAGCGCACCGCCACCGGGGGCGCGCCCAGCGCCCGGTAGGCCGCGCCCAGCGCCGCCGCCAGTTCGGGCGGGAGTGTGCCCGCCTGGAAGCGCGACCGGATCGTGGCCGAGGCGGCTTCGAGCGAGGCGGGATCCTCCGGACGGGCCGTCGCCGCGGCGGCCAGGATCGGCGCCGCCAGATCGTTCGCCGCGACGTATGCGTGGTAGGCGTCCGTCGTCACCAGGAAGCCGCCCGGCACCGGAAACCCTGCGCGGGCCAGCCGGGCCAGGTTCGCCCCCTTGCCCCCGACGACTGCAAGCGTCGCCTCCGCCGCATCCAGCGGCAGAATCAAAGCCCTATCCGTGGCGCCGTCGCGCTGCATGTCCAGCATCTCTCGGCTCATAGCTGCTCACCTTTCCCTACGGCAAATCCGGCAGCGCAACCGGGCCACGCTGCCCAAAAGCCTCGGCTTTATTGTACGCTTGTACAATAATATCATTGTAGCACCGGCTACCCTGAGAGTCAATAGTTACACGTGACGCAGAACGTCCCGGACAAACAGATCTGGGACAAGGAGGCTGCCCGTTCGCCCAGCGTCAAGCTACAGGGGGGCTCGGTAACTTCACAAAATCATGTACGCCAAGAAGCCGTAAGATGCGCCGTACAAAGCCCGGCAGTGCCGGCAAGGCGGTTTGCTCGTCGATGAATTCCGGCTTCTGGAAAGCATATTCCTGTTTGTGCCAGCGCAGGTTGCCCTGCCCGGCCGCCTGAAGATTGCGCAGCCAATCGACCTGCCGGCCATAGGTCAACGCGATCAAAAAGCCATCCTGTACCGGCCAGACCATGATCGGTATCTCGTAGGTCTTTCCGCTGCGCCGGCCCACGTGACGCAACAGCGCGAACGGGCCAAAGGAAGCGCGCCCCAGATTATGCAAGAGCGGATTGACGAAACGCTTGGCAAAGTTCCGTTTGAGCTTGTTGTCCTTGTTCATGTTGTTACTCCTTGTATATGACCCTCCGGTATGCAACGAACACAGGCCAAAAGCAACGCTTACGGGGTCAATGCGCGCATGATAACCTCGACGACCCCATCGGCACGGCTATATGCCGAAGATTGCGTTTCCTCTTTTGCAAGCACGTGGCTCAACAGTACCGAGGTCACCAACCCGCCGAGCAACGTGTGTGTCACCGCCGCCAGATCAATGTCGGCGATTAACTGTCGCTCCCTGGCGGCGAGCAGCAAGCCCATGATGATCGCGATCCCGCGCTGCGTGACGGTTGCGAAAAACAAAGAGCCGAGCTGCGGAAAGCGCGGCTCTTCAGCGAGGACCATGCGCACCAGGGGCAGATAGCCAGGCTGGCTCATCATCGAGACGATCTCATGCGAAAGCTGCGTCAGTGCCTGGCGCAGCGACGCCAGATCATGCGGCGGGGGCAGAGCCGCCAGCTTCTCCGAAAAGCCTGGCTGCTCCATTGTCAGATGGCTCAAGACATCGACGAAGAGGGCCTCCTTGTTGGCATAGTGCCGGTAGAGCGTCTCCTTCGAGGAGATACCAGCCTCTGCCAGGATGGCATCGACGCTTGTTGCCAGGTAGCCCTGTTGAAGAAACAGCCGGTGGGCGGCTGCGCGCAACCGCTCGCGTGTTCGTTGGGTACGGCTGTTCGGCTGATGTTCCATTGGAGCGTCTCTCCAATCGTAACGTACTATACGTTACGATTATAGTACAGACCACGTGACTTGTCAATCAGTATGACGAAGGCGGCAATAGATCATTGGATCCTTGCATGGTGCTGGTTCATATTGTACAATCGTACTAGAAAAGGAGCACCTATGGAAAACGGCGACGGGCGGCGGCGGCGTAGCGCGCCGGACATGCGGCGCGAGCAGATTCTGGACGGCGCGGAGCAAGCGCTGCTGGACCTCGGCTGGGCGGGCACCACTTTCAGCACGATCGCTGCCCGCTCCGGGGTGGCGCGCTCGGCGCTGAACTATTTCTTCGCCGACAAACAGGCGATCATGCAGGCGCTGGTGGCGCGACTGTTCGAGCGGGCCACCGCAAGCATCGATCAGCTCACCAGCCTGCCGGTGCGCGACCCGGTGCGCGTCCTGCTGAGCATCCGCAAGCGCCTGATGGCGCCCACCGCCGATGAGTTGCGCATGGTCCACCTGCTGCTAACCTGCTGGAGTGCGGGTTTGCACGACCCGGCGATCCGCCACCAGCTGACGGGCTATTTCCAGTTTTTCCGCGGGCGGTTGGAACTCGTGCTGGCCGCGGGCAGCGCACAGGGCGTACTACGAGTCGAGGATCCGGCAGCCGCGGCCGGGTGGCTGCTGGCCGGCATCCACGGCCTGCTGCTGCAACACCTCTACATTCCCAACCGGGAACTCACGCGCCGGGCCGCCGTCGACTTATTCGTCCAGCTAGGGTTAGAGGCGCCCGCCGTCGACGGTGGGAATCAGGCGCTGAGCGCCGCGGAACAGGCGTAGCGCCGCCGGGCAGCAGCCCCTGGGCTTAGCGGGGGCCGGGCGGCGTAACGGTGGGCGGAACGGGGGTCGCGGAGGGCACGACCGTGGCCGGCGGCGTGATCGGCGCGGGCGTGGCCGTGGGCGGGGCGGGCGTGGCCGTCGTATCGACCGGCGTATCGGTCGGCGAGGGCGGCGTGGCCGGGGACGGGGCGGGCGTGACAGTGGCTTCCGGGGTCGGCGTATCCGGCCCGGCTGTCGCGGTCGGCAGTCTCGATGGATGAAGACTCGAGGCGACGAATACGTTGCCCTCAGTGTAACTGGAAGCCCAAT
>CBJNAR010000449.1:0-4345 GCA_966434075.1 uncultured bacterium | reverse complement strand
CGCCCGGCCAGCGGCATCGTCGCGACGAGGGCGCGTAGCCGCTCCTCGGACATACGCGCCCCTTGCAACTGGATCAGATCGACCACGCCCAGGATGATCGTCAGCGGCGTCTTGAACTCGTGCGCGGCGATCTGCAGGAAGCGGCCCTGGCGGCGGTAGACCTCTTCGAGATCCTGGCAGCGCGCTTCCAGGGCCGCGTAGGCGGCGGCCTGGGCCTCGGCTTGCCGGCGCCGGGTCCGCTCCAGGAAAGTCACCCGCGCCAGCAGCGCCCCGGCCAGCAGTACACCGACCCATCCGGCGCCGTCGAGGCCCGGCGCCCCGGCCAGGCGCTCGGACAGGGCCGGCAACAGGGTCGCCAGCACGGCGACGGCCAGCGCGATCTCATAGCGGAACCACCACCCGGCCAGCCCCACCGGCACAAAGAGCAGGAACACCACGGGCGGATCCCAGCCCAGCCAGTACCCCGCCGCCAGGCTGCCGAGGAGTAACAGCGCTACGATCCCGGCGCGCAGCGACAGGGCCGGCATGGGCGCAATGGACCATGTCTTCAGCATCGCTACGCTCCTCATAAGACGCCGCCCCGCGCCGGAATCGGGGGCACACCGGTTCTTTTGCCCCTAAAATAGCCACGTCGCGAAGCGAGCACCGGGCTCGTCCGCGACGGTATGCTTACAGTATAGCGGTGAATCCTGAGAGGGCCCTGAGAGGGGCCTGAGAATTTGCTAAGAGGCGATTCCTATGCCGCCGTTGGACCCCATCACGGCGCCTGCCCATTCAAGGTGGCGAGGAAGATCCGCTCAAACTCCGGCGCGACGGCGGATACGGCCACCCGCACCGGCACGCCATCGGCAACGGACAGCGTGCGCCCGCTTTCCGGTCCCTCGGCCTCGACCACCCGCAGGCGCATCTCCTGGAACGTGACCAGGGCGGGATCGGTGAGGGTCGCCGCCGTCAGGGAGTCCCAGAACCAGTACTCACCGGACCGGACGAAATCGGGGTTTTTCGTCAGCAGGTCGTAGGCGAAGGTGGCCGCCGGCGTGGTGTGCTGGGCTTTGATGCGGGCATAAAACGCCGGGTTGACCGGGACATGGTTGGTCGCGTCAAGCGGGATCAGCGTGAGCGGCACCCCGCTCTGGAACACGATGCTCGCCGCATACGGATCGATGTAGAGATTCCACTCCGCGTGGGGGTTGGCGACGGGGACCGCGGACTCGGCAATGTTGCCGGGCACCGTCACCGCGCCGCCCATGATAGTGATGCCCGCCAGCTTCGCGCCCAGGCCGGGCGTGCTTTGCAGGGCCTCCGCCACGTTGGTCAAGGGCCCCAGGGCCAGCAGCGTGACGGGGCTCGGGGCGGCCTCGATCACCGCCGCGAGCAGCGCGGGCGCCGGGCGGGTCTCCGCCGGACCCGTAGCCGCCGGCAGGCGCAGGCCTGCCAGCGCGTCCGAGCCTTCGCGCCAGGCGGCGGGGAAGACGTGGTCACCGCGCAAGGGCGTCTCGCGCCCGCAACTCACCGGGAGCGCGGGGTAGCCGGCCAGCGCCAGCAGGCCGCGCGCATTGGTCACGCCCGGCCCGCAATGGGCCTCGCCCGTGCCGCTGACGGTGATCGCCTGGACGGCGATATCCGGGCGTTGCAGCAGATAAAGGATCGCCAGCCAGTCGTCCGCCGCCATGTCGGTGTCGATGACCACCGGGCGGGCGTCGGGCTGCCGGGGAACGGCCGTCACGGCGGCGACGGGCGACGCGATCGGCGGGTCCGCCGCGATCCCGCAGCCCGCCAGCAGGACGAGCATCAGAGCAAGCATTGCATACAGTAATCGATGCATTAGCAGTTACGCTCCCTTCCTGGGCACCGGGCGGATCGGCGCGTTGTGCTGATCCGCCCGGGGTGCCCGCTGACTCCTGCTCCGGCGACGCCTAGCCGGCAACCACATCGGACCGGGAGACTGCGCCAGGGCGGGTGTTCCCCACCAGGGCCCAGAGCCGGTGGTGGATCGCCACCCACCCCGCCATAAAGACCACGAGGCCGCTCATGGCGATCACGTTCAATAGATTGCGCTGATCCTCGGTCATGAGGTCATAGCCCCAGATGCTAAAGAACAGCATCGCAACGGCAACTAACCCGCCGCCCAGCACGGGCAGCGCGTTCCAGCGGGGCAGCAGGCCGGCGCGCCACCCGGTGGCGGCGAACCCCGCCGTGCCGAGCACCATGCCGAACAGGCCGGTGATGAACAAATTCCACGCGCCGTTCACCGGGGACCCGCCGGTCATTTCGATTAGTTGCCCCCCGAAACCCAGGAAGAGCAAGATCAGTCCGGTCAGCGCCACCGCGAAGGCGATGCCGCCGGGCGCACCCGCCCCGCCCAGGCGCCGGGCCTGCAAGCCGGCCAGGCCGCCGATCATCAGCAGGAGGGCCGGCAGAATCAACGCGCTCACCAGCAGCGCAACGGGGCTATAGGGGCCAGGGTAGGCATTATCGTTGAGGAGGGTGCTGCCGAGCAGCGTGAGCACAAACGCGCCGCCCCCCAGCATCCCGGCCAGCGCGCTCCAGCGGAGCCAGGTCGATTGGAACATGGTCGTTTACTCCCTTCGTGTCGCACGGTAATGATTTCGGTAGTAGTTGCAGCCGCGGGGGCGGGTTATGGGTCGCCCCCGCTATTGGTTAATCAGGCGCGGGCCGGGCGCCGCGTCATCCACCAGCCCCCGGCGAGCATCGCGCCGCCCAACAGGGCCAGCCACAGTGTCGCGTCGCTCGACGCGCCGGTGCGTGGCATGCCCGTCGGGATCTGCGCGGCCTGGAGGACGCCACAGGCAATCCGTCCGCCGCTGTTGCCCGCCGGATCGCTCACGTTGTCATCCGGACCGGCGTGGATGACGATGGCGCTGCCGTCGGCGTCGAAGATCGAGTTGGCCGCCCCGGCCGCCAGCGTGACGCGGTCGTTCGTGGCCTGGTAGCTGCCGCTGCCGGCAGCGTCGAGGACCAGGTTCGGGAGGTCGCCGCCGTGCGCGCCTTCGGCGCTCTGCAGGCCGTGCTTTTTCGCCGCGGGGTTAAAATGCCCGCCCGCCGTGGTGAATCCCGGCGCCTCGCACACCCCTACCGCGTGAATATGGATACCGTGCTCGCCCGCGGCGGCTCCGGTGAAGCCCTGGACCTGGACCTGGAGTTGCACGCCGCCCGCCCCTTCGGTCAGGGTGGCGGTGCCCACCACGGTGCCTTGCGCGTCCTTGAGCGCCGCGGTGGCGCCAGTGGGCGTGCCTTGCGCCTGCGCCGGGAGAGTCATGAGGCTCGCCCCGACCAGCAGCATGACCGCCATGCAGCCGGCGAGTAGTCGAGAAATCGCTTTCATATCTGTCTCCTTAGTGTGATTTGGTTTCGATGCCTGTGCCAGAGCACAGCAGCCGCCTTAATCATAGCGCCGGCCCGCCGCGCGGCCATGTGCGGAACGGCCTATTCTATGGATGCCGGAAGTAAGATTCGGGATCGGGCCTCGGTGGGCGCATGGCAGCCGTTCGGCAGACGAAGGCGGCGGTGCCGCCAAAGGTCATATGACTTCCGGCGGGCGCGGGTGTGTCTTCCGGCCTATTGCCCAACCCCGGCCTTTTTGTTATGCTCCTCCTATGAACCGCACGATACCTGCGCCCGAACCGCCGCCGAACTCGCCGCTGCGCCGGCAATTGCACCGGGAATATGGATGGCGCTGGTGGCTGGCGCCGCGCCCGCTGGCCTGGATCGCCACACTGGTCTACCTGGCGCTGCTGGTCTTGCTGCTGACCGGCGACTGCCGCGCCTGTGCCGGCGATGATCCGCGCGGGGCGCTGGCCCTGGCCGCCATCCTGGCGCTGCTCACCCTCGACCGGTGGGAAGTTTGGCGGTGGGGCGAGCGCCCCCCGGCGCGTGTCGCCCTCGCGCTGCTGGCCGGGCGCGCGCTGCTGATCGAGGCGCTGGCGGTTGCCTGGGGCGCGTGGCCGGGGCCGGCGTGGCCCGTGCTGTGGCCCTACGCGCTGCTGCCCTATACCGCTTTCCTGTATTTCGGCGTGCGCGGCGGCGTCCTGGCGGGGCTGGCCGTCTGGGGGATCATCGCGACCCGGTTCACCCTCCAGGCCCTGGCGCACGGCACTGTGATCACTGTCTACCAGGGCGCCACGACATCGCAGTACCTGGTGCCCAACGTGGACTGGGGCGAGTACATCAGCAACGCCACGGGCTATGCCCTGCTCATCTTTTTTGTGGTCACGACATCCCGCATTGTGGCCGAGGAACGGGCGTACCGGGTGCGGGCGGAGAGCCTGCTGGCGCTGCTGGAAGCCGCCCAGCGGCAACTGCGCGACTACGCCGCCCAGACACT
>CBJNAR010000448.1:0-4361 GCA_966434075.1 uncultured bacterium | reverse complement strand
CCGGCCCTGACCGCGACGCCCACGCCGGAACCGGGCATCCCCGACGCCGCCACGCCGCTGCCCGCGCCCGAACTCACCGCCACGCTGACCCCGCCCGCCCCGCCCACGGCGACGGTCCCGCCGCAGGCCACGCTGCCGCCCGCGGCAGGCGCCACCGCTGCGCCCGCCGCGCCCGAATACGTCGTCGTCGCCAACACCGGCGGCACCGGCGTCTACCTGCGCGCCGAGCCGCGCCTCGACGCCGCCCGCCTGATCGCCGTCCCCGAGCAAACCCTGCTCGTCATCGCCGGCCCCGACACCACGGTGGACAGCAGCGTCTGGCGCAACGTCCGCACCACCAAAGACCCGATTCAGACCGGCTGGGTGCCCGCCCAATACGTCACCGCCGCGACAGCGCCCTAACCGCGCCGGGCGCCGGCGGGCAAAGAAAAACGCCCCCGGCAATTGCCGGGGGCGCAGTCGTTGTAGCAATCAGGCAACGCCGTCGGCGCGCTCCAGCGCCTGGCGCTCCGAGTCCAGGATCTCGGCGTAGCGGGCCACCCCCACCATGCGGAAGATCTTGCGATAGTGCTCGCTCAGGCCGACGATCACCAGTTGCTGCGCCCGCTGCCGGGCCTCGGCCAGGATCGAGATCACGGTGGCGATGCCGGCGCTGTTAATATACTCCACCCCTGCAAAGTTCAGGATGATGTATTTCAACCCGCGCGCCGACGCCGTGTCGAAGCTGGCATGCAGCCGGGCATCGGCAAAACTGGTTACATCGCCCGCCAGATCGATGATGGTGACGTTCGGTAGTTCTCGCATCGTGGCGCGCAATTCCTCGCTCACAGGACCTCCTCCGCGCAACCTCGCGCTCGGTTAAGCTTCAGCATCTTCCTTCGGCTCCAGATAGATGACCATGCGCACCTGCCCGCCCTGCGGCCGGGACGACCATTGCACCTCATCCATCAACTGCTTAATAATATACATACCCATGCCCCGGTGCTTGTTGTGGTCGTGAATCTCCGGCTCCCCGAAGTGGGCATTGGCGCCCCGGTCGTTCACATCGATGGCCAGGGCATTCTCTTCGACCGTCATCACGACTTCCACCCGTTGCGCCGCGTTGAGCAAGTTGCCGTGCTCCATAGCATTGGTGCAGGCCTCGGCCACGGCGGTTTGCAGGTCGAGGATGCGGTCGCTACTGAAGCCCATGGCCTGGGCCACGCTCCGCGCGGCGCCCATCGCCACCTTCTCGTAGCCGAGCTCACTCGGGATATGGAGATGGATCACCCGCTTCTCGCTACTCATACGACCCCGAACCTCGAAATAGGGAAGCCCGCGCGCCCGCACAGCGGCGCCTGGGCGCGGGAACGAATCAAGCCGGCTCGGCGGCGGCGCGGCTCTTCAATTCGCGCACGGCCTCGTCGACCGTGTCAAACACTTCGGCATACTGGGTCAGCCCCACCATGCGGAAGATCTTCTGATAATGCGAGCTGAGCCCGCTGATGACCAGGCTGACCCCGCTGGCCCGCGCTTCGGTCAGCAGGCTAATGATAATGGCGATCCCCGCGCTGTTAATATAATCGGTGCCCGCGAAGTTCAGCACCAGTTCCCGCGCGCCGTTATCGACCGCCAGATGGTACGAGCGCGTCAACTCGGCTTCCGCGAACATGGTCACATCGCCCTGGAGATCGAGCACCATCACCGGATCCACATGGCGGGCTGTTACTTTCAATTCCTGTGCCATAAATCCCATTCCTTTCCGGCGCGGCCCCGCCGCCGTCTCGGGCGCCGCTGCACTCCCCGCGGCGCGCCCCAGGCGCCGCGAGAGGCCGCCGTTAGTGGAGCACCATCTCGGGCAGGCGCATCGCCATATGCACATGCGTGCCGTTGTCCCGGCAAACGATGTCCACTTTATCGACCAGGTGATGAATCAGAAAGAGACCCATGTTGGCATGGGGGCCGCTCGGCGGGTTCTGCAAATCGACCATGCGGCCCATGTGCGGGCGGGTCTCGCCCAGCGCGCGGTCGCGCACGTCCACGATCAGATGATGATCGTCGATGCTGACCGTGATCGTCACCGGTGTGCCGGCATCCTCGCGGTTGCCATATTCAATCGCATTGATGCACGCTTCGGCGACGGCGGTTCGCAAATCTTCGGCCCGCTCGCCGCTCATGCCAAGCCGCGCGGCCACGGCCATGACCGTAACCATGGCAACTTTCTCATACCCGAAGATACTCGGAATGCGCAGTTCTACCAGGCGTTTTTTGTTGGGCACCGCGAGAGGTCTCCTGCTACTCGATGGGAGATGTGGCCGGCAGTGGGACCCCCCTGGGTGCAGGACCAGGCACAGTCCAGAATCGGGCCTTCGCCGGCGGGCGTGTAGAATCCGAGGTACGCGCGATTGCCGCGCGTACAAAAAATACGATAACATGATTCGGCAGCCTTGTCAAGCGCGCTGCAAACAGCGCTGCCGTTCGGTATGATTTGCCCCAGCCCCGATAGGCTACGCCGCCACGGGTGGTCAAATACCCCGCTCATTCGTTATAGTAGGATGTAGAGCGCGAACAGAGGCACAGCACTCACGGAAAGGGACCTGATCATGCGATATGCGATCCGCGCCGCGGCCGCCGCGGGCTTGCTGGTGATCGGCCTGGCCGGCCGGCCACTGCCCGGCCAGGCCGCCGCCGATGCCCACTACTTCCCCGAAACCCGCCACACGGTGAGCGGCGTCTTCTGGGACTACTGGCAGAGCCACGGCGGGCTGGCCCAGCAGGGCTACCCCATCACCGAGGAGTTCCAGGAGACCAGCCCGATTGACAACAAGCCGTACACGGTGCAGTATTTCGAGCGTGCCGTCTTCGAGTACCACCCCGAGAACAAGCCGCCGTACCAGGTGCTGTTGAGCCCGCTGGGCACGCTGGCTCTCCAGGCCCGCTATCCCAAGGCCGCGCCCGCCGGGCAGCAACCCAATCGCCAGGACGCTCGCACCTTCCCGCAAACCGGCCACACACTGGGCGGGGGCTTTGCCGCCTACTGGCAGCAGCACGGCGGGCTGGCGCAGTTCGGCTACCCGCTGACCGACGAATTCACCGAGACGAGCCCCACCAACGGCAAGCCGTACACGGTGCAATATTTCGAGCGCGCCGTCTTCGAGTACCACCCGGATGTCCCGGCCAATGCGCGCATCATGCTCAGCCTGCTCGGCGTCAGCCGCTACCACGCCCGCTATGAGGCGGTGGACAACCCGCGGCCCGCGCAGTGGCCCCCGGCGCCCGGCCTGGCCCCAACAGACCGCCCGGTGCTGCTCGACGCCACCTTCGCCACGGCGGATCTGGCCGCCTGGCAGCCCCTGCCCACGCCCAATGACCCTGCTTCCTGGCGCATGCTCAACGCCCATCTCCAGCAGGACGGCGGTCCGGACGGCGAGGCAAGCACCGACGAAACGGTGCTGCTGGCCGGCGACCCGGCCTGGACCGACATCCGGCTGGAAGCCCAGTTCTTCAACACCAGCGGCGCCCCCACCGGCGTGGTCTGGCGCGCGGCGCAGGGCCGCTACTACCGGCTGCAACTGCTGCCCGCGCTGCCCAACAAGTTCCCCAAGGCGAGTGTCCAACTGGTGGACGGTAACCAGGTGCGCACGCTGATCAGCGTCCCGGCGGACCGCTTCGCCGGGTTCGAGTACGGCCACTGGCACACTATCGGCATCACCGCCCAGGGCGCGCTGCAACAAGTCACGTTCGACGGCGTGCCGCTGGTCGACGTGAAGGACGCCACGCTTGCCGCCGGGCAGATCGGCGTCTATGCCACCGCCGACGGCGCCACCGCTTTCGACAACATCCGCGTGCAGCAACTCGCGCCCTGATCGGCGCGGCCCGCTCATAAACAGGAACCCGGATTCCAATGGATCCGGGTTCTTGTTCGCATATTCCGCTGCGTGTCGCCTGAAGCGCGCATAGCTATTGCTCCTTCTTCAACCTGGTCGTCCGCTCGACTTCGCGGCGCACGAGCCCTTCGCCGGCCCGCTGCGTCGCATAGCGCACATTCTGGTACTGGCTGTCGATGGCCTTGCGGCGCTGGCGTTCGCGGCGCACGGCCTTTTCGATCTTGGGCATCCCTTTCACCTCCTTTGTTGGGCAGCATTATCCCGCACGTAACCAAACCCCGCCGGGGCGCGATCCTCGGAGTAGAAGCCCCGCCGGTCGCGGGGCGGTTTCCGGCGGAACGCGCTGGAGCACGGTTTCCGGCTGATTACAAGCGGCTATCAGTATACGATTTATCCGCGCGGTCCGATGCCCCGCTGTATTATACGCAAAGGCTGGGCCGGCCCCATCAGTCGCAAGGCCGATTTTGCGGTCCGCCGTTTAACGCGGGCGCGGGT
>CBJNAR010000447.1:0-4364 GCA_966434075.1 uncultured bacterium | reverse complement strand
TGGCCGTTCCTGTGCTGGTGGCGGTTCGAGTCGCGGTGGGCGTCCCGAGTGTAGGTGTTGGCGTAGCGGTAGCAGTTGCGCGCGCATTGGGGTTAGCCGCTGCCGGTTCTCCTGTTTGGAGCCTGTTTCGATTCAGTATCGCCTGCGTGTCGGCTTGCGGCATAGTGGGCAGGGTGCGCCACGCCGCTTCATTGGAGAGCCCATGAATCCAAGCGATCGAGTTCGCGACCGACGGAGGAAGCGTGGGCGCACGATCTGGAGCGTAGAAGGTGCGATCAGCCGTGTGGTAGTCGTTGATTTGCACCGCTAACAGAGTGCTGAAGGCAGCTGTATCGCCACTGACTTCCACATAGAGATGGTTGGCTGACATGTGGATGTCCGTAAATCCCGACTTCCGCAGCCAGCTCTGTACCCGCTCCTCATGGAGGACATCAGGGTTAAAGCGGGCGTTAGCTTCCTTGAGGGTTAGATAGTGGCCGTAGTTAGCACTGCGTGGGTTGCTCACATCGGCGAGGAAAGCATCGAGGCCCGCCAAATCACGGAACGGTAGCATGAAAAGCAGATGTAGCGGGGCATTTCCTGGATGGAGGCCGACCCGGAGAGCAGATCCGTCACGAACTTGGCGAGGAACAATATCGAGCGCATGGGTGCCAAGGCTGGCTTCTTCGTGAGCCGCAACCGTGGTATTCGAGAATGGAGCAGTCAACAGCCCGGTGGGTAAGATCCCCAATAGCATCAATACGATAGTCAGAACGATGCCCGGCAGATAGATGCGGCGCATTGGATCTCCTTAAAGCAGCTTTCAAACGAATTGTACGACGCGGTACATATGGCGATGCATAGGTGAGGTGGCGCGCTTGAAGCAAGCCACCCATCAGGTAGATACAGAAGCGGTTTGCGGATCCCCTGCTGACGAACCATAGAGAGCGCCCGCGACCGTATCTAGGGGCGCTGCCTATTTAAATGCGGCAGCACCCGATTGTGCTCTTTCTTGATTAGAGGTGATGGCGTGCATGTATGCCCTGAGGGGGCGGAGGATCGGGGAGAGCTGTACCCGATCCTCCAGACCGTTCGCGGCCACCCCGCGGAGGCCGCGACTCTTATGGAAAGCAGAGTCTGCAGAACCATGGAAACAAAAACAACCAGGGATAGGGCACGCGCACGCAAAGCGCACACTTCTGCATCAAGAGAGATGCTATCGGCGCGGAACCCTTACCAGTGCCCAGGCAGTTAGCACTCATGTCGTTGACTATTGGGAACACAGCGGTAACCGGGCGGCATTCACAGAATGTACGCAGATGTCGCACAGCCTATACGGCAATGAATAGGAATAGCGAGAATCTAATTGGGGCGAGCCGGCACGAGGAAAAACAACACACCTTAGCCGCACGGCATAAGCCTAACATATGGCGGAAAAGGTGGCAATAGCCCATTGGTCCTGTTCCAGTGTAGGACCAGGAAATAGCCACTAGAGATTTTTCTGTCACCGTACCGCACCAAGGACGAAACACGGACATCCAACGTGGCGACTCCTTCGTGGCAGGGACGCGGGCAACTGTTGGCGGTCAGACGCCTATCCTAGTGGGTCAAACCTTAAATAGCTTACCTTTTCGCAGGGTATTTGGGATACTAGGGTTGGAGGACTTGTCTATGCCAGCTCGCCAAAAAGTGCCCTTACGCCCGCTGTTTCCCCTGGAAGAGCAGGAATTAGCCCGCATCGGCAAAGCTACCAGCGAACGCCAGGATCGTGCCCGCCGCGCTCAGGCTCTCTTGGCCGTCGCCGCCGGGTACGCCTTCACCCAGGCCGCCGCGGCGGCGGCGGATGATTTTGATTTGGGACAATCTGGCCGGACACACGAGTGCGGGGATGGTCGAGTGGTTGTTGGACCACGGGGTGATCCCACTCTATACCCCCTTGTCGGGATCGTGGTTAAACATGGCGGAGTCGATTCAACGCATTGTGGTGCGGCGGGCCTTGGCGGGTCAGCATCCCAAGACGGCGCAAGAGGTGATCGGCTGGTTGGAGGACACGGTGGCGGGCTGGAATCGCGCACCGACCCCCTTTATATGGAAGGGCAAACGGCACGCACGCCGCCGACGCGCCCTCGTGCGCCGCGTGGGCGGATCGGGAGCCGCTATTCCGAAGGGCTATTCAATTGCGGCGTGACCTACTAGTTACGGATCACACCTGATCATGGGAATGGGACTTGTTCCCCCATGAAGCTGCCGGCGTGATATCTCCACTGCTGGCCGGGCTACGCGGGACTATTCGGCGGCTCGTATACCCACCCGGGCGGCGGGCGCCAGAGTTGCTCTCGAATGTCCTCGCTCAACTCCCCTCGATCCCGCAAGCCATACAGCTCAGCCCGAGTCATATCCTGGGCAAAGGGCCAGATAACAGGTATCGATCTGACGACGCTGCCGGCAAAGCCGCTCAACGCATCGTACACGTATTGCCGGTGCCACCATAATATCCGCTCTGGAAGCTCTCCCGAGTCGAAATAGCGAACTTCGACTACTTCACAGATATCCGGCGCACCAATCCGCTGCAGGGGCCGCGCCTCGAATACAATAGTATGCTCTCCCCCGGCTACCCAGTGCGGCCGGGAGTAGACCCCTACCATTCGCAGCAACTCGACGGCGAGTCCCGTTTCCTCACGGACCTCCCGGATGGCCGCTTCAGCCACGGACTCGCCGTCCTCGACGCTTCCGCCTGGTAGACACCAGATCTTGAAGTCCTCGCGGAGTGTAAGTAGCAGCTGATCGCCTGCGCATACGGCGACTGCAACACCCAAGGTCGGCACCAGCATTCCTTTCTACGGTGAACCAAAAATGCGACCTGCTTCCGCTCAGCCAGGGATGGTGACATCTCAGGTCAACCCGCCGCGAGCCTGTTCAAGCCCTGCTTCCATCCATTCCGCCCGCACCGAGATGAAGTACTCGCCGGCAAGGTCGGGCCGGTGGAAGGCAAAGAACAAGCCTCGCCATGTCTGCCCGGCCCGATCCTGAAAGCTCCAACTGCTCCAGGCCAGCAGATCATGCTGCCCTGAGTTCTGCTGCTCCCAGCCCTCAGCCGCTAACTGCCCTCGGTAGTGCTCGGCTACGGTCGCAAGGTCGCGGTCGGTAGGGAGCCGGGCGTCCGAACGCATGCGGTCGGGGCTGCCGCCGCCGCCTTCTGGGAACTGGCGGGCGCCGGCCGGCGGTTGCAGAGGCGGGATGACGCTGTGGATGACCGCCCTGCGCATCCTAGCGGCTGATGCCGCGCAGAGCGAGTGCGGGGGTGGCCCTCTACAACCGCCGGTTGGTGTGCCCGCCCGGCAGAGGGAAGACTTGCACCCATAGCGACGGCTCTCGCGTCCCCCGGCAGTAGACGGCGCCCCGTAACTGCTCGAACATGCTCGGCACGAAGCCGCCGTGCGCATCAACTGGCGCAGGCTCACGTCAGCCGGCGGCCGGCAGTTGCGACTGATGGAAGGCCCGCACCTGCTCAGGTGAGAGCTGGGTGTCGAGCAGCAGGGTGATCGGCTTATCGCACAGCATACTGCCGACGACCCGGCTGCCGTCGGACAGCGGAACCTCGAACGGCAGCCGGTCGGGCAGGCGTCCGGGCAGCCGCCGGATCGGGCCGGTGTCATCCGGACCACGATATACCTGTGCCAGCAGCCGCTCGGCTAAACTCGGCGCCGCCCTGGGAGCCGGAAGAACCTTTATGTGCCGAATTGCCGCTACCTGCTTGCTCGTTCATGGTCTTCTCCTATAACTGCTCAGGCTGACCGGAAACGGAACCGCAGGGACGCGGAGAACGCCGAGATGACAAGTTGCGCGTTACGAGTTATGGTAGTCCCGCTATAGGCACTACTGCCTACCGCCCACTACCTACTGCCTGATCGTCGTTCTCTGCGTCTTGGCGGTTAGCTCCATGCGCCGCCTGCCGCAAACCCTATGTGCAAATGGTCGGCGTGTATCCGGTTGTGGAAGGCGTCGCTGATGAATCCCTCAGCGGCCGGGTAGTTCAGCGCGGCGTACCATTCCGCCGGGCCATAAATGCGATCCGGTCGCTCACCTGGAGCTAGCTCGCGCAATATCCTGCCCACATCCACGATGTCCGGGTCCGCCGGGTTGCTGGATACCGGCTTGTCGTCTACCGCCAGGATGTCGAGCGCCCGGTAGTAGTAGTGGCTGTTCTCCTTGCCGGCGCGGCTGCGCGGGCCTAGCGGATGCCCTGTCTTGATTATCCCTACTTCAAGCGAGTGCTTCCCCGCAAGAACCCCCAGGACATGGATCAAGCGAGCATCAATCTTCCCGCCCTCAAGGTCGGCTCGCGCCGCCTGTGACAGCTTGAGCCTAGGATTGGTAAGGAGGTT
>CBJNAR010000446.1:0-4372 GCA_966434075.1 uncultured bacterium | reverse complement strand
CCGGGCGATGCCGCCGTAGCCCGCCCGTTGACGGGCCGGGCGATGCCGCCGTAGCTCGCCCATGAATAGGCCGGGCGGAGTCGCTCTCGCGCGGCGGGCCGGGGCGGTGTAGGGGCCGGTTTCAAACCGGCCCGCGCCCCCTGCGCCCGCCTGCCTCTAAAGCGGCACCGCAGCGCGGAACGCGATCCGAAAAGCAAGGCACCCCTTTCATAACTTCTGTCCGGCAGGGCTGGAACCGGCAAAGCACCTGCTGTCAGCCCGGTTTGCGGCAATACGAGCGGTCACAAAATCGGCGTGTAAGCGCTGCCATGACCCCCTTGACAAACCGGCGCGGCTCGCGTAAGATGGGCGCTGTTGCTACCCCATCCTGGTGGCGATGCATCCTCGCACCGTTCATCCACAACCACACCCAGGGCCGGCCCGGTGCCGGCCAGTACAACAGCGCACGGCAGGGTTCTGCCACCAGAGTCGTATCCGATCTCGGCAGGGCGAGAGAAAGGAGGCGCCACCCCGCGCACCGCACTGGCGGGACCCCCGCGGTCCCTGGTTCTAGAGGAGGGTCGGTTTTCCAAAGGAGGAATCGCATGAATCGCAAGCGCACGTTATGGCTCATGAGCCTGCTGGCCGTGGTGGCGATGCTGCTGACGGCCTGCGGGGGCGAGACACCCACGGCCACCGCCGTGCCCGCCGCCGGCAGCAGCGGCGGCCAGACCGCCGCCGGGGGCGGCAAGCTCGAAATGTTCTCCTGGTGGACCACCGGGGGCGAAGAGGCCGGCCTCAAGGCCATGTACGCCCTCTATAAGAAAGATCACCCCAACGTCGAGATCGTCAACCAGGCCGTCGCCGGCGCGGCGGGCGCGGATGCCAAGGCCGTGCTCAAGAACCGCATGATCGGCGGCGACCCGCCCGACGCCTTCCAGGTGCACATGGGCCATGAACTCCTCGACGGCTACGTGGCCGCGGGGCAGGTCGAGCCGCTGGACGACCTCTACAAGTCCGAGGGCTTCGACAAGGCCTTCCCCAAGGGCGTGCTCGACATCGTCTCCGGCGACGGCCACTACTGGTCCGTGCCGGTGAACATCCACCGCGCCAACGTGCTCTGGTATAACAAGAAGGTCTTCGCCGACAACAACCTGACCGCGCCCGTCACCTTCGACGACTTCTTTAAGGTGGCCGACGCGCTCAAGGCCAAGGGCATCACCGCGCTGGCCCTCGGCGATAAGGTCACGTTCGCCTCGGCCCACCTGTTCGAGACCGTGCTGCTCGGCACCCTCGGCCCCGACGGCTACAAGGGCCTGTGGACCGGCGCCACCAAGTGGGACGACCCCAAAGTCACCGACGCGCTAAACACCTTCAAGAAGATGCTCGGCTACATCAACTCCGACCACGCCGCCCTGACCTGGGACGGCGCCAACGACCTGGTCATCTCCGGCAAGGCCGGCATGACGATCATGGGCGACTGGACCGACGCCGACTACAAGGCCAAGAAGTTCACCGACTACGGCTGGACCAACTCCCCCGGCACCGCGGGCATCTACGACGCGCTGTCCGACACCTTCGCCCTGCCCAAGAACGCCAAGGACCGCGACAACGCGCTGGCCTGGCTCAAGCTGGCCGGCTCGCGCGAGGGCCAGGACGCCTTCAACCCGCTCAAGGGCTCGATCCCGGCCCGCACCGATGCCGGGCAGGGCGACTATGACGCCTACCTGAAGTCGGCCATGGGCGACTGGAAGAAGGACATCATCGTGCCCAGCGTGGTCCACGGCGCCGCGGCCAAGGACGGGTGGGCGCAGTCCTACACCGACGCGGTCAACAGCTTCGTGACCAACCAGGACGTGGCCGCCACCCAGAAGGCGCTCGGCCAGGCCTGCGTGGACGCGGGCATCTGCAAGTAAGCCGGTTGGCCGTCCGCGGACGGCCCCAGGCGCGGCGGCTCTGCGGGGCCGCCGCGCTGCCCCAGCGGGAGAATCGTTATGAGCCAGGTAAGCCCGGACCCGGCGCTGCTCGTCGCCCGTCCCACCCTGAAGACCCGCACCTTCCACCTGAGCCGGGACCGGCTGATCTCCATCGCCCTGATCACGCCCTCGATTATCGCCGTCGCCGTCTTCGTCTATATCTTCATCGCCCAGACCGCCTATATCTCGCTGGTGCGCTGGAACGACCTGGCGCCCGACTTCACCTGGGTCGGCCTCTATAACTACACGCGCCTGTTCCAGACCGAGCGCTTCCAGATCGACCTGCGCAACACGTTCGTCTTCACCGTGGCCTTCATCGCCGCCTGCCTGGCCCTGGGCCTGCTGCTGGCGACGCTGCTCGACATGCGCATCAAGTTCGAGGCCGTGTTCCGCAACATCTTCATGTTCCCGCTGGCCGTGTCGTTCATCGTGACCGGCGTGGCCTGGCGCTGGCTGGAGACGCCGTCGTCGGGCATCAACCTGCTGCTCGACTATGCGGGGCTGGGCTTCTTGAAGTCGGGCTGGTTCACCGACCCCAAAATCGGCATCCTGGCCGTCGTGCTGGCGGCGGTCTGGCAGATGTCGGGCTATGTGATGGCGATGTACCTGGCCGGCCTGCGCGGCATCCCCGACGAGTTGCGCGAGGCGGCCCGCGTGGACGGCGCCACCGAGTGGCAGATCTTCCGCCGGGTGATCCTGCCCCTGTTGCAGCCGATCACGCTCAGCGCGGTGATTATTCTCGGCCACATCTCGCTCAAGATCTTTGACCTGACCAAGTCGATGACCGGCCCCGGCCCCGGCTTTTCCAGCGACGTGCCGGCCCTGTTCATGTACGACACCACCTTCAGCGGCAGCCATTTCTCGCAGGGCGCGTCCATCGCCATCGTGCTGCTGGGGCTGGTCAGCCTGCTGATTATTCCCTACCTGATCTGGAACTTCCGCAACGAGGTGCAGACATGAGCGCCGTCCCCGCGCCCGCGCCCGCTGAGCGCCCCCGCGGGTTCCGCCCCGCGCGCATCCTGATCTATGTGGTGCTCGTCGTCTTCGCCATCTTCTACCTGATGCCGATCTACGTGCTGCTGATCACCGGCATGAAGTCGTTCACCGAGGTCAGCCTGGACCGCATGTGGAACCTGCCGCAGAGCTTCAGCTTCGACAGCTTCCGCGACGCCTGGTTCGGCAACGAGCGCACGGCCATCAACGGCCTGGCGCAGAACTTCTGGAACAGCATGCTGCTGACCGTGCCGACCACGATCATCTCGGCCATTCTCGGCTCGATGAACGGCTACGTGCTGGCGAAGTGGAAGTTCCCCGGCGCCAACGTCATCTTCCCGCTGATCCTGTTCGGCATGTTCATCCCTTACCAGAGCATCCTGATCCCACTGGTGCAGACCATGCGCTCGATCCACCTCTACGGCTCGCTGCCGGGCCTGATCCTGGTGCACGTCATCTACGGCATCCCGATCACCACGCTCATCTTCCGCAACTATTACGCCTCGGTGCCGTCGGAGCTGGTGGAAGCGGCGCGCATCGACGGCGCGGGGATTCTGGGCGTCTACCGCCATATCCTGTTCCCGATTTCGCTGCCCGGCTTCATCGTGGTGATGATCTGGCAGTTCACCGCCGTCTGGAACGAGTTCCTGTTCGCCGTCATCCTGGTGAACGACCCCAAGACGCAGCCGATCACCGTGGCCCTGAACAACCTGGCCGGCAGCTTCAGCGTGGCCTGGAACGTCCAGATGGCGGGCGCCCTGCTGGCCGCCATCCCCACGCTGCTGGTCTACATCTTCCTGGGCCGCTACTTCCTGCGCGGCCTGCTGGCCGGGTCGCTCAAGGGGTAGCGGGGCGGCGGGCGGACCAACCTAACCCCCCTGGCCCCCCTTCCCGCCGCGGGAAGGGGGGAATCGCCTGTGTGAGGAGTTGTGCATGTGGGGCACGGGCCGGTTTGAAACCGGCCCCTACAACGCGCTTGTGGCCGAGAGGCCGGTTTCCAGCCCGCCGCCGGCGATCCGGCAGGTGTAGGGGCCGGTTTCAAACCGGCCCGCCGTCGATTGCGGTGTAGGGGCCGGTTTCAAACCGGCCCGGCGACCCGGAACGCGCTGTAGGGGCCGGTTTGAAACCGGCCCGCCGGTCGCTATCCGCTGACCCGGCCACAATTGCGGTGTAGGGGCCGGTTTCAAACCGGCCCGGCGTCCGGCCAAACCACGTGGTAAACGAATTGCTCGTTTCTAGGGCTGGAGAGGTGCAGGGCTGCCCGCCGGGGCGGCCCTCCTTGTTTGGAGGCGACTGGCCCATGCGTTCGTGGTCCTGGGAAGAGGTCTGCCGGTGGCGGCTGGGGCGGCAGTATCTGAGCGTGCCCGCGCCGGTGGATGGGCTGGTGGACGTGGTGCGCGCCGTGGGTGGGGTGCAGGCGCAGA
>CBJNAR010000445.1:0-4373 GCA_966434075.1 uncultured bacterium | reverse complement strand
GCGGGTGGAAGAACCCGGTATCCACCCCGTTGGGCACGACCACCGGGCGCGCGCCAGGCAGATGCCGGCGCACCAGCGCGCCGTCGCGCTCCGAAGTCACCAGCAACGTGGCGAAGCGCCGCCAGAGTTGCGGCTCGGCGCGGCGGAATTTACGGTACTCGGCCCAGTTGTAGAGTCGACGCAGGGGCGCGCCGCCGCCCGCCGCCACCCGGCCCAGCACCTCGTATTCGACGTTGTGCAGATCGAGCACCGCCGGCACGCCCGCGGGCAGCCGGTAATAGGCCATTTGCGAGAACTCCACCTGCACCAGGTCGTACTGCACGGTGGCGGCGCGGCGATCCAGCGCGGCTTGCAGGCGGGCGGAGTAATGCGAGTAGAACTGGTAGGAACGGCGCGACAGCAGCGATTGCAGTTGTCCGCGCCGCTTGCGCGCCACCGCCGCCGGGTCCGCCGCGCCGAGCGCCGCAGGCAAGGCCCATGGGTCGCGCACCAGTTCGACGTGGGCGCACAGGGCGCGCAACGCATCCACGGTGGCCGCGTCCTGCGCCGGGTCGCCCGTCGCCAGGGCCAGCAGGTCGATGCTGTGCCCGGCGTGCGCCGCCTGTGCCAGCAGATTATAGGTGCGCCGGGCGCCCCCGAAGTCCGGGGGATAGGGCGCGTAGGAACAGAGCCAGAGAATGCGCATCGCAGGGTCACTCAAACAGCGGGTGAAAGGCCAATTCGTAGCGGGCCGGGCGCTTGCGCCGGCCAATCGGTTTCGCGGGCACCCCGCCCACTACGGTATAGGGCTCAACATCGCGGCTGACCACGGCCCCCGCAGCGACCACCGCGCCTTCGCCGATGGTCACGCCGGGCATGATCATCGCCCGCATGCCGATCCAGGCGTAGTCCTCGATCACCACCGGCTTCGTCTCGGTGACGAAGCGGGGGTCGTCCATGAGGTGCTGCGTGGTCAGGATGGCGACGTGCGGCGAGATGCTCACGTGCGCGCCGATGCGCAACGGGCCGCGCGCGTCGAGCACGCAGCCCCGGTTGATCAGGCTGTCGGGGCCGATACGCACGCCGTCGCGGCGCACCTGCGACAGGCTGTAGAACCAGATAAACTGGTCCATGCAGAGGGCTGCGCCCCGCCCCAGCCGGATACCGAGCACCCGCCGGTACCAGGCGTGCCGCACCGTATAGAACGGGATCGCGCTGACGATGTGATTAGTGATGTACGAAATGATCGCCAGTAACGCACGCTTCAACGTTTCTACTCTCCCGCCTACGCCGCGCCCCGGCGCAGCGCCTTGCGCACCAGGGCCAGCTCGTCGCGACCGACCAGCCGCAGCAGCAGGGCGGCGCCGCCGAACACGCCCGCTCCGAGAACCCCCGCGCCGGCCAGCACCACCGCCGCCCCGCCCCGTGCCAGCGGCCCGCCGGGCACCACGCTTTGCAGCGCGGGCAAGATCAGCCAGATCGCCGCGCCCATGAGCAGCGTGGCGACCACCGCCCGCGCCGCGAAGCGCAGGTTGCTCGCCCCCAGCACCCCGCGCGGCACCAGCGCCAGGTAGAAGAAGAAAATGACCAACTCGGTCAGGAACGTGACGAAGGCCGAGCCGATGGCCCCGTTGCCGTACATGGCCTGCGTCTGGCGGATCAGCCACCAGTTCAGCAGCGGATTGACCAGCGCCGCGCCCACCGAGACAAAGGCCCATTGCTTCTGCTTGTCGACCGAGACCAGGATCGTCGCCAGGATCATGTCGGCGTAGAGCGGCACCAGGCTGAAGCCGAGGATGCGCAGCGGCAGCACCGCGCCGTCGTATTCGGGCAGCCCGCCGACCAGGGCGATGATCTCTGGCGCCAGCAACACCACGCCCAGGCCGATGGGCAGCGCGGCGAGCACGATCAGGTCGAGGCTGCGCCGCGAGGTGCGCACCATGGCGTCGGCGGCGTTGACGAAGGTCCGCGACAGCACCGGCAGCACCGCCGCCTGGAAGATATAGGGCACGAACGACAGCGTCTCGTACATGCGCACCGCCGCGCCGAACAGGCCGTCGGTGAGCGCGTCAGTGAGCGCCTTGAGCTGGATCGCCGCGTTGCGCTGGTAGATCACGCCGAAGGCCGCCCAGAGGAAGAAAGGCGCCCCGCCGCGGATCATCTGCCAGGCCAGGCGCCGGTCGAACTGCGGTCGCACCCAGCCGAGCCGGATCGCCCGGCTGCCGATCAGCAGCAGGTTCATCGCCGCGCCGATGAGCATAACGGCGGCCACCGCGGGCAACCCGTAGCCCAGCACCAGCAGCGTCACGCTGAGCGCCGTCACCGTGACCTTTTCGGCGATGGTGCCCAGGGCCTGCCAGAGCATGTTTTCGTTGCCCTGGAATGTGGCGGCGCAGGCTTGTGTGAAGCTCGCCACCACAATCGCCAGCCCCACCAGCACCACGGCCAGCAGGCTCTCGCCGTCGTTGTGCTCGCCGGTCGCCACGGCCCAACCCAGGATCGCCAGGTAGACCAGCACGGTGCTGACCGTGCGCAACAGCACCGCCGTGCTGAGGTAGCGCGTGGAGTGGGCGCGGTCGCGCGCCACCTGCTTGGTCAGGTAGGTGGCGATGCCCGCGTCCATGAACACGCCGCCGGTCAGCGCCAGCGACTGCGCCCAGAACAGCTTGCCGAACGTCGCGCTGCCCAGCCCCGATTGCACCGCCACGGTCCAGATAAAGGTCATGGCGAAGGTGATCATCTGGGACACCAGCATGATCAGGGTGTTGCGCGCCACGCTGTGCGCCGGATCGACCAGGATCGGCGCGGCGGTGGGTTCCACGTCCGGCGGCGGGATCAGCGTGCGCGTCTGGTCCAGTTCGCGGTTGTCGATCGGGCGAGGATCGAGAGTTTGCAAGCGTCAGTCTCCGGCTAGGGCGGCCTGGGATTCGGTACTGCGGCGGCCCGTGGCCTGCAATAGCAGGAACGGTGCCGTAACGCGCGGAAATTAACAACTCGACAGAAATAGCTGAGTCTGCCGGGCTGAGGTATACGCCACAAGCCGCCTGCTAGCTTTACGAAGGCCGCCTGCGCGGCCTGTTGGTTCCCTCCACTGGTCGAGCCCGCGCAGGCGGGCTTGGTTGACGTAGCTCGCCCGTTGACGGGCCGGGCGATCTCGCTACCGGGCGCGCGGGCTCATCATACAGTCGCTCCTGCTCGCGCAGGCAGGGGGAGCCGCGTTGACGATCCGGCCCGGCCTATGCTAGACTCGCGCTGTGAGATGCCGATCCATCGGCAATGTGAAAGAGGTGACATACTCCATGCGCTATGAAACACACACCCACCTGAAGCCGGAGCAGGTGCTGGACGAGGCCGAGCGCTTCTTCGGCGAGGAAGGGCTGAAGATGAAGCGGAGCGCCCGCCAGGGTGGGCAGGTCAGCTTCTACGGCGACGGCCTGGCCTGGATCACCGTCTGGCCGCCCAACGACGAAAAGAGCGGCTCGCGCGTGGACCTGGACAGCAGCCGGCGCGACGACGATGTGCTGCGCTTCCGCGAGCATCTGCACGCCCTGGAGCACCAGCCGGCCCCGCCCCTGGCGGCCCCCCCGTCGTCGGACCCCGGCCCGCGCTAGGCGCCGGCAGGCGACGAACGAAAAAGGCGGCTCCCACTTGGGGAGCCGCCTTTTTGTTGCAGGGCCAACCGTACTAGACGAACAGCGGAGCCAGCACCAGGGTAATGGTCGCCAGCAGCTTGATCAGCACGTGCAGCGAGGGGCCGGCGGTGTCCTTGAAGGGGTCGCCCACCGTATCGCCCACGACCGACGCCTTGTGCGCGTCGGTGCGCTTGCCGAGCACCTGCCCATCGGCGTCACGGAGGCCCCCGGCCTCGATGAACTTCTTGGCGTTGTCCCAGGCGCCGCCGCCGTTGTTCAGCACGTTCGCCAGCAGGATACCGGCCATGGTGCCGACCATCAGCAACGCGCCTTCCGATTCCCAGCGCAGAATCAGGCCGACGACCACCGGGGTACCCACGGCGAGCAGGCCGGGCGCGATCATCTCGCGCAGGGCGGCGCGCGCGCTCACGTCCACGCAGCTGGCGTAGTTGGGGCGCGAGGTGCCGGCCATGATGCCCGGATCGGCCTTGAACTGGCGCCGCACTTCCTGGATCATGCCCTGGGCCGCGCGGCCCACGGCGCGGATCGCGAGCGAGCTAAACAGGTAGACCAGCATGGCCCCCAGGAAGCCGCCGATAAACACCTCCACCTTCGAGAGGTTCACCGGCAGCACGCCGTCGACGATCTGCAGGTTGGGGTTGATCTGGCGCACCTTGTCCAGGTAGGCCGAGAAGAGCAGGAAAGCAGCCAGGGCCGCCGAGCCGACGGCATAGCCCTTGGTCAGCGCCTTGGTCGTGTTGC
>CBJNAR010000444.1:0-4373 GCA_966434075.1 uncultured bacterium | reverse complement strand
TCGAGATCGAGGTTGCTCTTCGGAAGCGTGAGCGGGTCGATCACGGGCTGGCCGCCAAACTTGAACGCCGGGTCGCTGGCGAACTCAAAGGTTTCGTAATGGCCGTGCAGATAGAGGCGCCGGGTGTCCGGCGGCAAGAAGTCGAGCAGCGCGGTCAGCGTGGTCGTCTTGCCGGCCATGGGCGGCTCGGCGCCGACGATGACCGAGGCGCGGCGGGCCATCAAGGCCCAGATCAGGCCCAGGGTGGCCGCGTCGAAGCTGCGGGCTTCGAGCAACTGCACCACCGAGAGCGGCTGTGGCGGCTGCCAATGCCACCCCCACCAGCCAAACGGTTCTTCGTAGTCGTCCTGTTGCAAGCCGTGCCTCCTCTCCCAGCCGGTTCCGGATAGGCCGCTGTGCCCGACCACGACACGCTTTCATTATACACGAGCCTCGTAGCGACGGCAAAGCGAGTGGTCAGTGGTCGGTGGTCAGTGATCAGTACGAGAAGCGGAATTGTCACGTGGGCCGTGGGAGGAACCTCTGCTGGTCGGAAACTGATCACTGATCACTGACCACTGACCACTCGCACCTGACGGCTGACGGCTGACGGCTACAAAAGGAGCCGGGCAGGGAACTCAACCGGGGATGAGACCCTGCCCGGCACGGATAGCGGGGCAGACCGGGCGCTGGGCCGCGGTCGTATGGGATTGTGGGCACCCCGGCCAGGCGAACGGCTGCCTGACCGGGGTGCCTCGTGTTGTCTACCCGTGTATATTAGCAAAGTGTTCAGCTTTTGTCAAGATGTTTACCCAATGTTTGGGGAATAGCGCTGGGAAAACGGCGTGCTGCCACCCACAATATCGGCCCAAAGTCCGCCTAATGACTGAGGAGCGCGGGCGCCCCGTATGGTATGATATTTGCTGGGGGTAGGCCCCAGAAACCAGGGAGGAGCGGGCATGATTCTGGAAAGCCGGAAATGGCGGTTGATTCTGCGGGGATTGGTGTTGCTGGTGACCACGGCGCTGATCCTGGGCTTTTCCGGCCCCACCTCCTACGCCCTGCAAGACGACACGCCCCACGCGATTTACGGCCGGCAGTCGCTCTCGAAGCAATCATTGGACGGGCGATTCGCGGTGCTGCGCGCACAGGCCGAGCTGGATCACGCCGTAGCCCTGCACCGCGACGGGCAGACCATGTACTGGGTGCCGGTGCGCGGCTATACCGATAAAGAAGGCTCGATCAAGCTCTTCATTCTGACTGACGACGTGCCTTCGGAGATCGGCACTCCGGCCACCGGCGACTCCGGAGCCGTCGATGCGGATGCCTTTGTGGGGCGCCTGGTGCGCTTCGCCGCGGCGCCCTATGCCGCGGATGCCGAGAAAGTGCTGATCACGGCCCTGAACGATCCCGTGGGGCCGGATACCTATGTGTTAATTCAAGGGGAAGCGCCCAAAGCCTACCGGCCGATGGTGCCGCTGATGGGCGGGCTGGGCGTGATCTGGTTCCTTTCGCTGGTCTCCTTCACCCGCGCCTGGCGCCGATCCCCGCGCCGCCGTTAGCCATCCACTCTGACGCTGCGAACCGGGCCGGTTTGCAATCGGCTCCCCACCACTTTGCCGCTTCCCGCCTATGGTAGAATCGATTCATAGGGTTTCGATTCTCAATGATGCACTTGCTTTGTAACCCCAGCAAGCATTGTTGCGTATGGATGGGTGATGAAAGGAAACGCCTCGATGGATGAAGGGGGCGTCCCGTTGACCAATCACAAGACAGGCGATGAGGATATGTCCATAGCTATTACGTACCCATCAGCGCAAGTGGGGCCGGCGGCTGCCGGCTACCCCGCTGCCTTGCCCACGGCCGCGGAACAAACCGCGCAGGCGGAGGAACGCGTCTGGATCGACCGCGCTCTGGCGGGCGACCAGTCGGCCTTTGCCTGTATCGTCGAGCGTTATCAGACGGCCGTGTATAATCTCTGTTATCGTATGCTGGGCAGCGCCGCCGAGGCCGAGGACGCTGCCCAGGAAGTGTTTATCCGGGCCTGGAGCCAGTTGCATACCTTCCAGCGCGACCGCAAGTTCTCGACCTGGCTGCTGTCGATTGCCTCGCATCACGCGATCGACGTGCTACGCCGGCGCCGGGCCACCGTAGTGCCGCTGGATAGTGTCGAAATCTGGGCCCACAGCGCCGAACCGCAGCCCGAGGAAAGCACGATCGAGACCGAACAACGGATCGCCGTGCGGGCGCTCCTCGGGACCCTGCCGCCGAAATACCGGCTGGTGACGGTGCTGCGCTACTTCCGCGATCTCTCGTACCTGGAGATCGCCGAGATGACCGGCCTATCGGAAAGTGCTGTGAAGACTCAACTCCATCGCGCGCGCAAGATGCTCGCCGATGAAATTCGTACGAAAGGAGCCCCCGCGAATGTCCTGCCGAGCATCAGTTGAACTGATGTCGCTGCGGCTCGACGGGTTGCTCGAGCCGGCGGACATCACCGATCTGGAGCAGCATATCCAGACTTGCCCTGCCTGCACCGCGCAGTGGACTGCCCTGCGCGAAGCCGACCGTTTGCTGCGGGCCGGGGCCCGCCGCCCGGTGCAGCCGCCGCCCGATTTTGCGGCCCGCGTGATGACGCGAGTCGCCGCCACGCCGGTAGTGCGCCCCCAACTCTGGGAGCGCGAACGCCAGCAGATCCAGGGCGGGCGGCGCACCGTGAAATTGAATAGCCCCACCGGCATCACCGGCCACCTGGTCCCGGTGCCCGTGGGCGTAGCCGCCGCGCCGCCGCCGCGCACGGGCCTGGCGGGCTTGCTGGACCATTTCCACCCGTTGCGCAACGCGCGCATGGGCGTGTACCTGGGCGGCATCAGCCTGGCCGGCGTGCTCTCGGTGCTGCTGCTGGTGCTGACCAGTGTGCTGAGCAGTAGCGGCCTGGCGATCGACGCCTCGCCGGTCGGCAGCGTGCTGTCCCAGGCGAGCAACCCCACGGCGCTGCAAACGTGGGGGGCCGCCGTCTGGGGGCTGGTCACGACCCTGCTGGGCCAGATCGATCCGTGGATGATCACCCTGGCGACGCTGATTGTGGGCGGGTTGGCCGCCGTCTGGTGGCGCATCGTCGCGGCGTTTGCGCGCCGGGCCGGGGATCGGGAGGTAAGGGCATGAGATCGCCTGTGCGGCGCTCGCGACGCCATACACTTTTGTTGCCGTTGCTGGCCGTGGCGCTCGTCCTGGGCGCGGCGGTAGCCTGGCAACAGGAGAGCAGCGTCGCCCAGGCGCAGCCGGTATTGCCCATGCCATCCGCCGGGGAGGGCGACCGTATCGTGCCCGAGGGCGACTTCGTCCTCACCACGACCCAGGTGGTCGAGCATGACGTTTACGTCGTGTCGGGCGATGCCACGATCGAGGAAGGCGCCGAGGTTAAGCACGACGTGACGGTGCTCTCCGGCGACATCGTCATCGCCGGGCACGTCGGGCACGACGTGAAGGCGCTCAACGGCAACATCACCCTGGCCGAGACCGCCGTGGTGGGTGGCAATGTGACAGCCCTCAACGGCACCATCGACCGGGCCGGTGGCGCGCAGGTAACGGGTAAGATCCATCACGAGCAACATCCCACCGCGGGGCGGAACCCGTTTGCGGACCTGGCGAGCTTTGTCCTGCGCCTGCTGGCGTACCTGGTGCTGGGGGTGGTGTTTGTCACGGTGGGCACGCTGGCCGTGCTGGCCTGGCCGCGGCAAACCGGCCGGGTGGTCACGGTGCTCGAAGCCACGCCCTGGTCGGCGCTCGGCGTCGGCCTGCTGACCGGGGTGCTGATCCTGCCGGTGGCCGGCCTCCTGTCCATTATCCTCGCCATCACCATCATCGGGATCATCCTGATCCCGGTGCTCTGGCTGGCGGTGGGCGTGGGCTGGGTCTACGGCGCGGTGGTCGTAGGGCTGTGGGCCGGGCGCCGGCTGGCCGAGTCGGGGCGATTGCCCGCCGCGCGGAACTCGCTGCTGGTCACGGCCATCGCCGGGCTGGGCACGGTGGCCGTGGCGTGCGCGCTGCTGACCAGCACGGTAGCCTGGATCGGCTGGCCGGTCAGCTACTTCCTGGGCTTCATCGGCCTGGGCGCGGTGGTGTTGAGCCGGCTGGGCGTGAACGGCACCACCCGGCGCACGGACGGCCTGCCGCCGCGCGTCACGCTCCCACTGACGTTGCCGCAGTCGGGTTCCTCGGACCGCCGGGCGTCGTAAGCAGTAGAATAGTCGTACATGGACAGGCACGCAGCGTTGGCTGCGCGCCTGTCGGCATTTCGGCAGTCAGAAGGGGATCCGATGGTATATAATGGGCGGTGAGTTGCGCTCGGCGCAACGCGGCCTGCCGATTGGCTTGTCCCAACTCAAGGAGGA
>CBJNAR010000443.1:0-4379 GCA_966434075.1 uncultured bacterium | reverse complement strand
GCTCTCCTGGGCCGCCGCCGGCGCGCCCGATGCGCCCGCCCGGCCCGCCGGCGAGACGGCGGACCTGGACCTGAGCGACGGCGATTTCGGCACGGCCACGCCGGTACCCGCGCAACCGGGCGGGCCCGCGCCGCTGGGGCCGCTGCCGTCCGCCGTGCCCGCGCCCCGGTTGCCGCCGCTGCGGGTGGTGGGCCAGGTCTCCAACACCTACATCATCACAGAGGGCCCCGACGGCATGTTCCTCATCGACCAGCACGCCGCGCACGAGCGGGTGCTCTACGAACGCTTCGACCGCGAGGTGCGCGCCGGGCGCGGCGTGGCCGTGCAGCCGCTGTTGCAGCCGCTCACGCTGGACCTGACCGCCCGCCAGCGCGCCGAGATCGAGCCGGTCTTGCCGCTGCTGCAGGACGTGGGCTTCGACCTGGAACTGGTGCGCGGGCGCGAAAACGGCCTGCTGATCCGCGCCGTGCCCGCCATGTACGCCGACCGCGTGTCGCTGGCCGGGATGCTGGAGATGATCGACGAACTGCTGGTGGGCAGCCCGCCCGACCGCTGGCGCGACCAGTTGGTCATTACGCTGGCCTGCCATAGCGCTATCCGCGCGGGCAAGTCGCTGGGCCTGGACGAGATGCGCGCCCTGGTCACGCAACTCGAAGCCTGCACCTTCCCCCGCCTCTGCGCCCACGGGCGCCCGACCATGCTCCACCTCAGCGCCCTGCAACTGGAGCGCGAGTTCGGGCGCCGGCCCTGAGTTACGCGGACTTTTCACCGCGAAGACGCGAAGGACGCGAAGAACGACTGGTAAAAATCGTCTTCGCGTTCTTCGTTCCTTCGTTGTCACTCTGAGCGCAGCGAAGAGTCTCGTCGCCCCACCCCTCGCTCGAAGACGAGATTCTTCGCTGCGCTCAGAATGACAAACCCCTACGGAGACTGCTCAGCCCGCCCCGAAGATGTACTGGTCCAGGAACGTGTTGCGGAATTTGCCGTCCGGGTCATACGACTGGAGCAGGCGCTGGAAGTCGGGCAGGCGGGGGTAGCGGGCCTGGACCGGCGCGGCGGGCAGGGTGAACAGCTTGCCCCAGTGGGGGGCCGGCCCGAATGGCGCCAGGGCCGCCTCGATCCGCGGCAGCAGCGCACTGACTGCGGCCCAGTTCTTGAGCCACGTGAAGTGGATGCCGACGGAGTCCTGCTTGTAGCACGGGCTCATCCACAGGTCGTCGGCGGCGACGGAGCGCACCTCGGTGATTTGCAGCAGCGGGGCGATCTGGTCGCGCAGGGCCGCGACGGCGCGCAGGGCCGCGACGGCCTGCGGGCGGGGCACCAGGTATTCGGTCTGCAACTCCTCGCCGGCGCTGGGCGTGAACTCCATGCGGAAGTGCGGCAGGCGCGCGTACCAGGGACCGGGCACGCCCATCTGCTCGGTGCACGCTTCGGCGGAGAGGGTCATGATGGGGTGGTGCGGGACAGACGCGGGGGTCGCGCCGAAAAACGTGGGCGCCCCCGCCGCGGGCGCGCCATCCGTGACCCGGTGCTTCAACCAGACCATGCTCACCTGCTCGGTGCGCCAGTCGGTAAACAGGCTGACGCTGTAGGCGCTGGACATGATCTCGTCGAAGTGGGCGTCCAGTTGCGCCAGGGGCAGGTTTTCGTACACGTCCTGGCGGATCTCGAACGCGGGCACCAGATCGAGCGTCAGCCGCGTGACCACGCCCAGCCCGCCGAGGCCGACCACCGCGCCCGCAAACTGGTCGCCGTGTTCCTCGCGCGAGAGCCGCACCAGCGCGCCGTCCGCCGTGACCAGTTCCAGGGCCGACACGACCGTCGCCAGGTTGCCGTTGCGGTCGCCGGAGCCGTGCGTCGCCGTCGCCACCGCCCCGGCCACCGAGATATGCGGCAGCGAGGCCATGTTATGCAGCGCGTAGCCCGCGCCCTGTAGATCCGCGCAGAGTTCGCCATACTTGACCCCCGCCGCGACGGTGGCCGTGTGCCGCTGCCGGTCGATCTCCGGCGCCAGGGCAAGCCGCGCCAGCGAGATCAGATCGCCCGGCGAGTCGGCGATGTCGTTGAAGGAATGGCGCGAGCCGAGCGCCCGCACCTTGCGCGCCTGGCGCACCAGGGCCTGGACCTCCTCCACGGTTTCCGGGTAGTGGACGCGCGCGGCCCGGTAGGTGTGATGGCCGGACCAATTGCTGAGCGTTGCGCTCATGTTGTGGCTTCTCCTCTCTGTGCGCCGGGCCGGTTTCAAACCGGCCCCTACATCGCTGATCTGCCTGCCGGGCCGGTTTGCAACCGGTCCCCACCACGCGGGTGGGCCTGAGATCTGTGAGCAACCGGTCCTGTCATACTCAATGACGCTGCCCCGGCCTCGTGCCCGGCGCTTCCTGCGGATACTCCGCAGTATACTACGAACTCCCGTCTGCCGGGGTGGGGTGGCCGGCGCGGCGGGTGCGGAATCCAGCACACCGCCACCGGGCCTTGACAGAATACCGGATCGCGGTTAAAATACTTAACGACGTTAATTAACTTAACGAGGGAAAGCAGACGATGGGGACGAAAGAACGCCGCGAACGCGAACGCACGGCATTGAAGCAACGCATCCTGGGCGCCGCGCTGGACATCGCGACCGCCGAGGGCTGGCCCGCCGTGACTGTGCGCAAGGTGGCCGACCGCATCGAGTACACGGCGCCCGCGCTCTACGCGCATTTCGAGAGCAAAGACGGCATCTTGCAGGAACTGGTCCGCGAGGGCTTCGGCAAGCTGCTGGCGTTGCTGCGGGCCGCCTACGGTGCAACCGCTGACCCGACCGAGCGCATGATCGGCCTGGCGCTGGCCTACTGCGATTTCGCCTGGGACAACCGCGAACTCTACCAGGTGATGCACGGCCTGGGCGGAGCGGCGTGCAATCTGCCGGGGCCGCCGGAGGATCTGCGCCCCATCGGCGCCCTGTTGCGCGACGCAGTGGCCGCCGCGCTCGGCCCGACGGAGGCCGGCGCGCTCGACCTGGACACCGAACTCGACATCCACCGGGCCACGCTCTATGGCCTTGTGGCCCTGGCGATGGACGGGCGGCTGCCGGGCGGGCAGGCCCGTTGCGCCGCGCTGGTGGCCCAGTCCACGCGCGACTGGCTGGCCGCGGCGCGGGCGCGGGTCGCCGGTTAAGCGCCCAGCGGGTGGCAAGCTCGTAGTTAACAGGGGTAGGCAATTCGAGAGCAGGAGTAGAACCATGACCACGCAGAATGTAAAGGCGCCCGCGCGCGTCGTCAAACCGATCAGCGAGACCAAGCCGCCCAAGGCGCTGTTCAAGGTGGTGAACGTTATCATGAAGCGCGTGCTGCGCTCGCCGAAGGCGAAAATCGGCGACCAGATTTTGCTGCTCACCTTCACCGGGCGCAAGAGCGGCAAGCCGTACACCACGCCCATCGGCTATCGCAAGCTCGACGACCGGACCCTGGTGCTGTTTACCGACAGCCCCTGGTACAAGAACCTGCGCGGTGGGGCGCAGGTGAAGGTGCTGCTCAAGGGCACGGAGCGGACCGGCTGGGCCGTGGCCGACGACGACGTGGATACGCTGGTGCGCGAGACGGCGGACCATTTGCGCGCCCGCGGGCTGGCCGGGGCGCGGGAGATTGGCATCATGCGCCTCCAGTTCCTGCCCACCGAGGGCGAATTGCGCGTCATGCTGCGCGACCGGGCCAAGATCACGGTGACGCTGGCCCCGCCGGCCGCCGGATAGATCGGTCCGGTACGGATCTTGCGTGGACGATAGTGAGCGGCCCGGTAGGGACTACCGGACCGTGCGTATTGCCCAAGTATTTGTCACTCTGAGCGTAGCGAAGAGTCTCGTCGCCTGCGGGGAAACAAGACGGAGATTCTTCGCTGCGCTCAGAATGACGGTTTCGGCTTGTCACTCTGAGCGTAGCGAAGAGTCTCGTCGCCTGCGGGCAACAAGAGGGAGATTCTTCGCTGCGCTCAGAATGACGGTTTCGGCTTGTAGGAAATTAATGGTTAAGGAAGGCATAGTTACGACATGTTGATTGAACTTTACGCGGATATTGCGTGCCCCTGGTGCTACATCGGGGAGCGCCGGTTGGCCGAGGCGCTGCGGCAGCGCCCGGAGATTGAAGTCGAGCGGCGCTGGCGGCCGTTCCAGTTGCAGCCCGATCTGCCGCCGGAGGGGTTGCCCTGGGCCGAGTTTGTGGAGGCGAAGTTCGGCGGGGCGGCGCGGGCACAGCGGGTCTTCGCCCGCGTGGCCGAGGCGGGCGCGCCCGACGGCATCGACTTCCGCTTCGACCGGGTGGCGACTGCCCCGAACACCGCCGACGCGCATCGCCTGGTGCTGTTTGCCGCCGAGCGCGGCCAGGAGTGGCCGATGGCCGACG